>JALQTG010000296.1 GCA_023264075.1 Crocinitomicaceae bacterium | reverse complement strand
TTGCGTAACTTCTGCAATGGGGATTCCTAATACAGCGCGCGCGTGCAATTCGAATTCTGTAAAGTTTTGGGTTCCTGCTAAAGTTACCATTCCAGTATCGTGTGGACGTGGTGATAATTCTGAAAAATAAACAGCGTCTTTACCGATGAAGAATTCTACTCCCCAAAGTCCGGCTCCACCGAGTGCAGCAGTTACTTTGTCGGCCATTTCTTGTGCTTCTTTTAATTGCGTAGGGTTCATCGGCTGAGGCTGCCAGCTTTCTTGGTAATCCCCTCGTTCTTGTCTATGCCCAATTGGTGGACAAAATAATGTAGGTCCTTCTTTTTGTGTGACTGTCAACAGCGTAATCTCAAAATCAAACTCGATAAATGCTTCTACAATTACCTCTACAGCATCTCCCCGACCTTTGGTGTGAGCAATTTCCCAAGATGTTGTGATGTCGTCTGCTGTTTTAATTACCGATTGACCTTTGCCAGAGGAAGACATTAATGGTTTTACAACACAAGGCATTCCAACCGCTTCAACCGCTTCAATAAACTCTTCTAATGTAGTTGCATAACGGTAGTTTGCAGTTTTTAAGCCGAGATCTTTCGCTGCTAAATCGCGAATTTTTTTGCGATTCATAGTGTAATTCGTTGCTTTAGCTGAGGGAACTACTTGCACGCCACGCTCTTCAAATTCATACAGCTTCTCCGTACGAATGGCTTCAATTTCTGGTACGATGATGTCCGGTTGATGAGTATTTACGACATGTTCTAAAGCATCTCCATCTAACATAGAGATCACTTCAAAGCTATCCGCCACTTGCATAGCAGGAGCATTCGAATAGCTATCTGCAGCAATTACGGTATGTCCATAACGCTTTGCAGCAATGGTAAATTCTTTTCCTAATTCCCCTGAACCGAGTAATAGTATCTTTTTCATCGCATGATTTTAATGCAACAAAATTAAGAAAAAATGAATGGGACATAGAGCACCCAAACATAGAACATCGAACAACTTTTAATAAACTCCTAATTTAAAGGATTCACCTGAACGCTCGTCAATCACATGAAATACACCAAAACCTTCAAAGGGAATCGCATTTTGTTGCTCCACACGCGCAATTAATCGACCATCGCTACCATAAACTGCAAAGTCTGATTTGTAATTCATCTGAATTGACCGTGTAATCTTATTATAAAAAATGAGATTCTTTTCTACTTGCACAGCAATGATTCCTTTTTCGTGAACCGTTCCATCATAATCAACCGATTTGAGTTTGTAATAGTTAATTCCTGGGCCCGGGTTTCTGTGTTCGAAGGAATAATTTAATATTGATGAGGTTGTTCCACTTCCAGGAACTGTACTAAGTTCTTCAAAAACTTTTCCGTTCATGGAATGATACAAACTGAAATAATCGTTGTTTAGTTCAGAAAGTGTGGTCCAAGTTAGCATGACAGAGTTGTAGCGGAGGAAACCATTGAATTCAGTTAATTCGATAGGTAACAATGTAGCACTTAGCGTACATCCATTATTGCCTACTTCTGAGGCTAAACCTCCTGTCGAGTTCCATTTTACATAATCACCATCAGCACCTGAATTCAATCCTGAATCAAAAGAGTAATCTATGATGAATAGGGCGGAAGTGGTCGAAATTGAAGATTGTAAATACCTTATTCCTGCAGAAGTACTGTTCGTAAAATTCCCACTGCTACTCCAAGATGGATCGGTTGAATACAGGACATAAATAGGACCACTTCCACATAATGAGCTGAGGTCCAATCCATCTCCAGAACAAAAATCGTTACTAACTATCATAAATTTAGAATTTGGGGCAACTGTGACATTTAATCCATCAAGAAATAGACCTGAACATCCAGCATCAGTATTTAATGAATTAGTTTTTGCACTATTGGAAACAAATGGATCTGTATAATCAGTTGTAGGAGATACTGAGGACCCATAGGTTACAGTTAAATTTGCAGAATTTAGGGTAACACTGTAGTCACCAGAACTTCCAAAAATCACTTCGTTATTGCCCTCGTCACATACAGTATTGCAGGAATTTAACACCAAACTATTAAGGTGAGGTGGCTCGCAGTTTTGAACTAATGAAAATGTAAGGTTATTACTTGTTGAAACCGGATCTGAAGATGTGACAACGATATCATAATTTCCAGTTGCTAAGTTTGCTGGAACGTTGATTGAGATAGCTCCTGATGGATTAGCACCCGAAGAGGTTAATGTTCCGAGTACGGTTCCATCAGATAATTCAGCAGAGAAAACATTGCCCGCATTAAAGGAGCCAGAACTTGTAAAACTAAATGTTCCACTCGCTGATGTTGGCCCAGCGCAATCAACGGTGAAGGGATCACCTGAAATGGAACTTGCGGTTATGGTTCCTCCGCAAGCTCCAGTAATTATTAGATTATCCAATGCAATATCTTCGTCTCCAGCATCAAGATCGATAGTTATACGAATATTTAATGTACTTCCAGTTCCTGAAATCACGTTTGTAAATGTTTGAAATGTCGATGTTATTTCTGATGCATCTCCCGTCCCGTCAAAATCAGAATCTATAAATGGTGCTGAATTGTATGTTGATCCATCGTTTTCAATCCAAATCAAAGGAGTATATGCGCCTCCATCAATATTATAATCAATGTGTACGAAATCTGCGACATCCCAGTCTTGGTTCGTTGCCCCATCATCATCCTCCGCTAAATCGATACTAAAAGAGAGTCCTGTACAACCACTTATTGAAATACCGGACCAAGTTATAGTTTGTGAACTTCCGCTTGCACACCCATCGATATCTTGGGCCGCGAAGAAATTTGTTAAGTTATTGGTGAAATTTGCAGGTATGGAAGCGTCATTCGTTAAAGTAAAATAGTCACTTCCTGATAGGCAATTGGCACTAGCCGAGTAACCTCCTGATCCACTTTCAAAATCTTCTGTGAACAGCTGTCCATAACCAACCCCAGCAATTAAAAAAATAGAAGTAAAAACGAAAAAGTTGCTCCAGTTCAACATCATTTAATTCATTTAAAAAAGAAACATTCTTTGCTCTTGATGTATGCGTCAAGATTTATTGTTTGATAATCAATTCAGTAAGCATTTTTCAAAGCATCAAGTAGTCTGTTCCCAAATATTCGAATCAAAAATAATGTATAAGTAGGAGGGGTAAATTAATTTTGTATTAATATTTTAAGAAGTTTTTAACATATCAAATCATTGTTATTCATTATGGATGAATGACTTTTTTCTCATAATTCTTTTTGTCAGATATTTAACTTTCCTTAGACTCTTCCGTTCCGTCCGGATAACGCGCAAATCGTCCCTTTTCGCGTTCATGCACTTGGTCGTATCTGCTCCATGGCCACCCACCAAATTGGTCATATTGATAATCTTGAAAAGCTTCTTGAATCTCTTGTCGTGAGTTCATTACAAATGGCCCATGTTGCACCACTGGTTCGCTGATTGGACGCCCTTGTAGAATTAAGAATTTCAAAGCTCCTTCAGGGGATGAAATCGTTAAGTTGCGGTGTGATAACACATCTACAGCATGATACTCGGGAATTTGTTGTCCTTCAATGGTTAGTCCGTTGCCCTCGTAAAAATAAATGGTCCGATTGATACCTTCAGCAACCGCGGGTAAAGTAAAGGCGGTATTCGTATCTAACTTGAAGTTAAATACCCCAACATAGTTCGAAGGATCTGATGCCCATGATGCCGCCGGTGGAGTCGGGGATTTCTTGCCGAATAGTTCTCCTGCAAGTACTTCTAAATGCACTCCGCTGTGGGGTTCGAAGTTGGGAATGTCTTCGCTCCAAAACATTTTGTAATCTGGAGTTACCATTTTACTTTTCCTTGGTAGATTCAACCAAATTTGAAACAGTTCTAAGGGATTGTCAGCGTCTTTTTTTAACAACGGAAACATCTCAGAATGCATTAATCCTTTCCCAGCGGTCATCCATTGTAAATCACCATTTCCGTAGCGACCTGCACCTCCGAAAGAGTCAGCATGATCGACAAGCCCTTTCCGAACAACTGTGAGTGTTTCAAAACCACGGTGTGGGTGACCCGGAAATCCAGGAACAGACTTTCCATGATACATGCGGTAACCGTCCTTGATGTGAAAATCATTTCCTAATGGCCGTCCAGATAATCCTTCCGCTGGACCCATCTCATCGTTTCCTTTTGGGTACGCATCTTCGTGGTGCACACAAAATAAAAAGGGATCTAACGTTTCCCATTGAAAGCCTAGCGCTCTAATTTTTTTTATTGGATATTCTTCCATAGTTTCTTTTTGTTCTTTTGAGGTGAATGCTCCAACAATTGGCGCTGAAGCCAATGCTGCCGTACCAAAGGCTAATTTGGTCAAGAAGCTCCTTCTATTTTTTTCATCTTTCGACATAATCACCAACTTATTTACCATGGTAAATATAATTATTTATTGAGACAAAAAATATGAATAATGAAAATTTGTTCAAAGTTTGGGGTTCGAGGTTGAGCCAATAACTTCGAACCTCGAACAAAAGCTTAGCGCGACCATTGAACAAGTTAGTAAATTCCAATAATAATCCTATCTTTGTACCCTGAATCAACCGCCACCCAATTCCAATTTATTGACCATTTATGACATTTGAAGATTTGCAATTAATTCCACCGATTTTAGCGGCGGTTAAAAACGAGGGATATACTCATCCAACACCTATCCAAGAGCAAGCGATTCCGATCGTCCTTAAAGGGCGCGATTTACTCGGCTGTGCTCAAACGGGTACCGGAAAAACAGCTGCTTTTTCAATACCAGTACTGCAATTGATGATGGAAAACGCGACTCCACCCAAAGGAAAGCGTCCAATTCGTACACTTATATTAACTCCTACGCGGGAGTTGGCTATCCAAATTGGAGAAAGTATTGCCAATTACGGAAAAGAATTGCCGTTACGTCATCGCGTTATTTTTGGTGGTGTAAAACAACATGCTCAAGTGAATTCCTTGCAGCAAGGGGTCGATATTTTGGTAGCTACTCCAGGTAGATTATTGGACCTAATGAATCAGAAATATGTGAATTTAAGCCAGATTGAATTCTTCATTTTGGATGAAGCTGATCGAATGTTGGACATGGGTTTTATTCATGATGTTAAAAAGGTCATTGCAAAGCTTCCAGAAAAGCGACAATCACTCTTTTTCTCAGCTACAATGCCGCGTGAAATTGTCGATTTATCGAATAAAATTCTAACCAACCCTTTGAAGGTTGAGGTGACCCCAGTTTCAAGCACTGCTGAAACCATTAATCAAGTGGTGTATTTTGTGGATAAAGGAAATAAACGATTTTTACTGAAGGAAGTCATCGAAGACAAAGGCATTGAGCGTTCACTTGTTTTTACGCGAACGAAACATGGTGCCGACCGTGTGGCAAAAACATTGACGAGTAAAGGGATTTCGGCGCTGGCCATTCATGGGAACAAATCTCAAAACCAGAGACAAAACGCCTTGAATAGCTTCAAGGAAAGTAAGACACGAGTGCTAGTGGCTACGGATATCGCAGCTCGTGGGATTGATATTGATGAGTTGACCCATGTATTCAATTTTGAACTCCCCAACATTCCAGAATCCTATGTTCATCGAATTGGACGAACTGGAAGGGCTGGGGCAAACGGAATTGCTATTTCGTTTTGTGATGCTGAAGAGCGGAAATACCTCAAGGATATTCAGAAACTCATTGGAATGACAATTCCAGTAGAGGAGAATCATGCTTATCCATTAGTGGATGAAAATCCTGTAAAACCTGAAAAACAAAAACGACCACCAAGGAAGCCGCGTCCGCAAAGAAGGTGAGGGTCGAAGCAGGGAGCATAATTTAATAATTCCAAAACATAAGGATTCAATAATTCATTATCTTTATCCTTCGTTATGAACGGGATTTTCGCATTTCTGCTGGCGTTTTTGTCTTATGGGTTAATAGCCCAGCAAACCTCTGTTCGTGGAAGAGTGATTGAAGCTGTCAATGGAGACCCCATTCCTTTTGCGAGTGTTTTCTTTCAAGACTCGAAAATTGGAACCGAAACAGATCTTGACGGGAACTTTTCGATAGAATCCTATTATGCAACAGATAGTCTTGTAGTGCGCGCTTCTGGTTTTTCTCAGCAGACCGTTTCAGTTGTAAAAGACCAGGCCCAAATCATTAACTTTCGTTTAGAACCAATCACCCAGGCAGTTGATGAGGTGGTGATTAAAGCACCTGAAGAGCGCCCATCCATAATACTCCACAAGCGTTTAGTTCGGAATAAACCAGTGAATAATAAAGAAAAACTCGGGGCATATCAATATGAATCCTATAACAAACTGCAGCTTGACTTAAATAATATTGGGGATAAGTTTGGAGAACGGGGAATTGTCAAACGATTTGACCTTGTTATGGGTTATTTGGACACATTAGAAAGTGGGGCGAGTTATTTACCGCTGTTGCTCACCGAGTCGCTTTCCGATTACTATTACCGCACTAATCCAAAAAAGAAAAAGGAGGTAGTCAAAGCATCGCGTATATCTGGAATTCAAAATGTAGAAGTGAATCAGTTTTTGGGTGAAATGTACCAGGATATCAATGTATACGATAATTATATTGGAATTTTTGACAAATCATTTATTAGTCCTGCAGCTGATTTTGCCCGTAATTTTTACAAGTTTTATTTGGTGGACAGTGCATTTGTCGACAACCAATGGTGTTATAAATTAACCTTTACTCCCAAACGTTCGGGTGATTTAACTTTCGAAGGAGAAATGTGGGTGCATGATACGACTTATGCTATTAAAACGTGGACAGCCAGCGTGGCTGATATCGCCAATATCAACTACGTTAATGGATTTTATTTGGAACAGAAATTCGATCAGGTGGAAAAAGAAGTATGGATGCTCACGGTGGATAAGTTAATCGTGGACTTAAAAGTTCGCGAGAAATCGAAGGTATTGGGCTTCTTTGGAAGGAAATTAACTACTCGTAAGAACTTCGTTATCAATACACCTCACGACCCCTCTTTTTATCGTACGAATGAAAATGTAGTAGTATTAGACGATGCAGAAGGTAAGTCCGAAGAGTATTGGATTGCCAACAGGCATGTGCCTCTTTCCAATCAAGAACATAACATTGATGTGATGATTGACTCACTCACGAAAGTTCCCTTGTTTAATGCCTTTAAGACGTTTACCTACATGGCAACAACAGGGTTTTATAAAGCAGGGCAGATTGAAATTGGGAGTTGGCAAACGCTTATGAGCTTTAACCAAATTGAGGGCTTCCGTAATCAACTTGAGTTCCGTACTTCCAATGATTTCAGTAGAAAAGTGGAATTCGCAGGTAAACTTGGTTACGGTTACCTGGACGATCGATTTAAGTACGGAATGTACATGCGTTGGAACATAACACCTAAAAAGAGAGGGATGTTTCGTGGGTTTTATGAATACGACATGAAACAAATCGGACTTGGTGAAAGTGCAGCTGATATAGATGTGGCCATTGGAGCGCTTGTTCGCACCCAGCCATTGTTGGAGCTGACGTATGTCGAGAAGATCGGATTTGATTTTGAGAAGGATATTGGTAAAAGTTATATTGTTTCCACCGGGTTTCAATGGAAGGAGTTGGAATCAATGGGTGAAGCGAATTATCGTGTGCTAAATGAGCTGGGAGGTTTTGATGTGATAGATAAAATCCGAACCGCCGAAACCTTTGTTCAAGTAAGGTTTGCTAAAAACGAAGAGTTTTTAAAGGGCGCATTTGATCGAATTTCTCTGGGGTCGAAGTATCCCATCATATCGTTGAGGGCGACATTGGGTATCAAGGGAATTGCAAAATCAGACTATGAATATCAAAAATTGGATTTTGATTTAAGACATAGTCCTAAACTAGGGATATTTGGTAAATTTTATTACCAACTATACGCAGGGAAAGTATTTGGAACCGCAGCCTATCCTTTTTTGCGTGTGCATGAAGGGTCGCAATCCTATTGGCTACAAAGTATGGCACATAATAGCATGACGTTTTTCGAGTTCATTTCCGATCAATATGCGGGTGTTCGTGCGTCTCATCATTTTGATGGATTAATTTTTGACCGAATTCCGTTGGTCAATAAGTTAAAGTGGCGACTCGTTGCTTCCGGTAAGGCAGTGTGGGGTACAATCTCTGATCGACAACTAGAAACTATGCTACTGCCCGTCATGACTAGGGAGTTTGGAAATGTTCCCTATGCTGAAAGTGGCATTGGTATAGAAAACATTTTTAAAGTGCTTCGGGTAGATTGTGTTTGGCGTATGACGCACCTTGATCCAGGTATGAATCCGTTTGCGATTCGGGCAAAATTAACGATTCGCTTTTAGCGCCACAATAAAAATGGCAGGTCCACGTTTGTTGAAATTCGTCATACCATAAATTACGTCGCTAATTTTGATACATTTACAGCATGAAGTTATTTACGAACGCCATCAACAAGTCCTATAAAGGTAGACAAGTGGTTAAGAACGTTACGATTGAGGTCAACCAAGGAGAAATCGTTGGGTTGTTAGGGCCAAATGGAGCGGGTAAAACGACTTCCTTCTACATGATTGTAGGATTGGTGAAGCCAGATGAAGGGAGCGTTTACTTGGAGGATAAAGAGATTACGCGATTGCCCATGTTTAAGCGCTCGCAAATGGGTATAGGTTATCTTCCTCAAGAGGTGTCAGTGTTTCGAAAATTATCCGTTGAAGACAACATTATGGCAATTTTGGAGATGACCAATCTTAACAAGGTGGAGCAACATGAAAAGCTTGAGAAATTGTTGCAAGAATTTAGTCTCAATCACGTTCGAAAGAATATGGGAAGCAGTCTCTCTGGCGGAGAGAAGCGGCGAACCGAAATAGCTAGGGCATTAGCCACTGACCCTAAGTTTGTTTTGTTGGATGAGCCTTTTGCGGGAGTAGACCCTATTGCAGTAGAAGATATTCAAAGTATAGTTGCCGATTTAAAAAAACGAAATATAGGAATTTTAATAACTGACCACAATGTGCAAGAAACCCTATCTATTACGGACCGTGCATATTTATTATTTGAAGGCAGTATATTAAAAGCAGGTACTGCTGAAGATCTTGCCGCAGACGAACAAGTTAGAAAGGTATATTTAGGAAAGAATTTTCAACTAAGACGAAATTCTTCTTAACTTTGAGTTTTAAACGGTATAATTCATGAAGAAATTAGTCCTTTTTTGTAGTATAATGTTTTTTACAATTTCATGTAAAAAATGTGAGCCAGTGAATAGTTTTGGCGGTGAAATCATTGAGGAGGCAGTTATTCAAATTTTAGGAGTTAAGCTAGATGCACCTATTCTCGTTACGAATAATCAATCGTTAACCAACGCCAACGGAAGCTCAGTTCCAGCTAGGGTTAGATTTCCAGATGAATTAGATTTTCAACCTGTTGACTTCACAAAGTACTCCATTGTTGGAGTTCCTACAACAGCTTCATGCAGTTCTGGTTATAGTAGAGTGGTTGACTTTGATGACTTTAATAACATTGTTAGATACTCCATTGACATCAAAGAGTGTCCAACTTGTGATGGAGTTTCAACGATTGAGAATTGGGTGTTGATTCCAAAAGTATCATCAGATTATATTGTGTTATCAGAAGTAAGTTTTAATTAAGGACGTTTTACATGGAACAATACCATCAATTATTGAAGCATGTTTTAGATAGTGGTTCAGACCGAATGGACCGAACGGGAACGGGAACTAGAGCAACATTTGGTTATCAAATGAGATTCGATTTAAAGGAAGGCTTCCCATGCCTCACTACAAAAAAATTACATTTGCGCTCGATCATTCACGAGTTATTGTGGTTTATAAGTGGTGACACGAATATCAAGTACTTAAAAGACAATAACGTTTCAATTTGGGATGAGTGGGCAGATGAAAATGGTGATTTAGGTCCTGTTTATGGATATCAGTGGCGCTCATGGCCTACGCCAGATGGGGGGTCAATTGACCAGTTAAAAAATTTGGTTGATCAAATTAAGAATAATCCGACGTCACGAAGGTTAATCGTAAGTGCATGGAATGTTTCGTGTGTAGATGATATGGCTTTGCCACCTTGCCACTGTCTGTTTCAGTTTTTTGTTGCGAATGGCAAGTTAAGTTGTCAGCTCTATCAACGATCTGCGGATATTTTTTTAGGTGTTCCGTTTAATATAGCCAGCTATGCATTGTTTACCATGATGATGGCGCAAGTATGTGATTTGGAGCCAGGAGAGTTTATTCATACGTTTGGTGATGTTCACTTGTACTCAAATCATTTTGAACAAGCAAAACTTCAGTTGACGCGCGATTTTAGACCGCTACCAACGATGAAAATCAATCCTAACGTAAAAGATATTTTCTCCTTCAAATTTGAAGATTTTGAGTTGTTGAATTACGATCCTCACCCCCATATCAAAGCTGCTGTAGCGGTTTAAGTTTTTATTTATGAAAGTATCTTTGATTGTTGCTACCGGTAAAAACGGGGAGATAGGGAAAAATAATGACCTTATTTGGCACTTGCCAGCGGATATGAAATTCTTTAAAGATACGACAGAAGACCATATTGTAATTATGGGGCGTCGAAATTGGGATTCTATTCCAAGGAAGTACCGTCCGTTGGCAGACAGGGAGAATGTCGTATTGACGCGTTCCCAAGATTACAGTGCCGAAGGAGCAACTGTTTTTAATGACTTAGAAGCAGCGTTGTCCTTTTACGATCAATCTTCCGAAAAGAGAACGTGTTTCATTATTGGTGGAGCCCAGGTCTATCAATTGGCATTAGACGCTGGATGTGTCGAAGAGATGTATATCACGCACATTGATCAAGAATTTGATGCGGATACGTATTTTCCAAAGGTTGATTTTTCTAAATGGAAATCCGAGGTGGTTCTGGAGCATTCGCACGATGAAAAAAATCCCTACGCGTTCACAGTGAAACGGTATTGGAAATAAAATAAGGATGATAGTTTGTATTGCAGAAAAACCTAGTGTTGCCAAAGATATTGCTGCTGTTTTAGGAGCAAATCAACGGAAAGATGGTTATTTTGAGGGGAACAACTATCAGGTTACTTGGACGTTCGGACATCTCTGTACACTGAAAGAACCACGTGATTATTTAGAGGAATGGAGGTACTGGAATTTACGCTATCTGCCTATGGTTCCTTCAAAATTTGGGATTAAATTGTTGGATAACGATGGGGTCAAAAAGCAATTTCAAGTGATCAAGCGCTTAGTCGAATCATGCGAAAAAGTGGTGAATTGCGGGGATGCTGGCCAAGAGGGAGAAGTCATCCAACGCTGGGTGCTTCACCTGACAAAATGTAAAGTTCCAATCAAGCGACTTTGGATCAGCTCGTTAACAGAGGAGGCTATAAAAGAGGGGTTTAGCAAGTTAAAGGACGCGAAAGATTACAACAATTTGTATGCGGCGGGAAATGCTCGGGCTGTAGGAGATTGGTTACTGGGAATCAATGCAACGCGGCTCTTCACAAAGAAATTTGGCCAGCAGAAGCAAGTGCTTTCGATCGGACGTGTTCAAACGCCAACGCTTGCTATGATTGTGAAGCGTCAATTGGAAATCGATAATTTTAAATCAGAGGATTATTGGGAATTACGCACGGTTTATAGAGATACTGAATTCAATAGCGTTCTCGGTAAAATAAAAAAAAAGGAAAAGGCGCATTATGCGTTGAGTAAAATTTCAGAGGCACCGTTTATCATCACCTCATTTGAACAAAAAGAGGGCAAGGAGCGGCCACCCAGATTATTCGACCTGACTGCGCTGCAAGTAGAGACCAATAAAAAATTCGGGTTTTCGGCAGATCAAACATTGAAGCACATTCAGAGTTTGTATGAAAAGAAATTAGTCACCTACCCAAGGGTAGATACCACTTATTTACCAGACGACATGTATCCAAAGGTGTCCGGTATCTTATCCAAGATGCAGTACTATTCAAAGTTGACAGCACCTTTACTGGAAAAGAAAATACCAAAAACAAAACAGGTGTTTGATAACAAAAAGGTAACTGATCATCATGCAATCATTCCAACTGGTGTGATTCCTTCTGGGATAAATCCAGACGAGCAAAGGGTCTACGATGTCGTTGCTAAACGTTTTATATCAGTTTTCTACCCTGATTGTGTCGTAAGTAATACAACCGTATTAGGAGAGGTGTTGAAACTCGAGTTTAAAGCAACCGGAAAGCAGATATTACAACCAGGTTGGCGCGTGGTATATGAAACAGAAGCCTCTTCGGATAAGACAAAATCGGACGATGACAAAATAATGCCAACTTTCGTTCAAGGTGAATCTGGACCTCATGTGCCTCGAGTAGATAAAAAACAAACCTCTCCTCCCAAATTTTATACAGAAGCTACATTGTTAAGAGCAATGGAAACGGCTGGAAAGCAAGTAGACGATGACGAGATGCGTGAATTACTGAAGGATAATGGAATTGGAAGACCTTCGACAAGGGCTAACATTATCGAAACTCTTTTTCGTCGTAAATATATTGAACGGAAGAAGAAAAATATTCTTGCGACCCAAACGGGGATTGATTTGATCGAAGTAATTGAGAATGAAACGTTGAAATCACCAGAATTAACTGGAGATTGGGAACGAAAATTGCGATTGATTGAGAAGGGAGAGTTTGAACCAGACCAATTTAAGCAAGAACTGATCGAAATGGTGGTGAACTTAACCAATGAAGTATTGTTTAATTCCCACAATAAATCGGTTACGATTATGGAAGAGGAACAACCGCAAGAAAACAATAAAAGGGGATAATTATAAATTGCTAAACTATCAAATCGAACAATTATGAAAAAGTTATTGGTTTTATTGGTATTGTTAGCTGGTGGCTTGATTCTGATATCTTCCTTTTCAGCTGAAGAGAATGAGCCTCCAACGATTCATTGGTACTCCTGGGAAGAAGCAATTTCCCTAAATGAAAAGCACCCTAAAAAACTCCTGATTGATGTGTATACTGATTGGTGTGGTTGGTGCAAAAAAATGGATAAAGAAACCTTTACACATCCAGCCATCATTGATTTAGTGAATAAGGATTTTTATGCGATTAAATTGGATGCCGAACAGAAAGAAGATATTGTTTATAAAGACTTTACGTTTTCATTTAACCCAGAACACGGAAGGAAAGGTGCACATGACCTTGCCGTATCCCTGTTGGATGGAAAGATGGGTTACCCTTCGTTAGTTTACCTAAATGAGCAACAAAGTCGAATTACGATTTCGCCGGGCTACAAAACAGTAGAAGGATTACAAGCCGAATTGGAGTTTATTGGTGGCGAACATTACACCTCTATGACGTTTGAGGAGTTTAAGTTAAAGGAATGAAATTGATTTGGAATTCCATCGGTGCCCTGCTTATTTTTGGCGCAATCGTCCTTCAACACACCCGTATCGAAGAACTATCTATCGGCCTTGGGTTGTCGTGGACGTTTTCAAAAATGATTCCCTATGTGTTGGAGTTTATTCTTGTCGTCTACTCGGGTGCGCTGTTGACTCAATTTTTCAAAGGGAATAGGATGCGGCAGAAATTAATCATGATAGCTAGCATATTCATCTTTTCAGGAATTGCATTTGCCATCCACCCAATTTATGAAGGAGATTTTGCACATGAGGCAGAGGAACTCGTTGCAACCAGCGACGATATAAAGACAGGATTGACCATGGTGGCTTTACCAGGTTGCCCCTATTGCTTAGAGCGCATTGCTACATTGAATGCGCTTCATGAGGAGTTGGGGAATTTACCAATTACCGTTGTTATGCTGGAGGGAGATACACTTGCCATGCATGATTATGTCCAGCGTTTGAAACCAGGCATAACGGTTGTTCCTGCTCAGAACAGCACGATATTGGGGGGGGTAGTAGAGGGGAGTTACCCCAGTTTTTTCTTCAAAAATGAAGGTGGTTTCGCGTATCGTTGGAATCAAGTTGGATTTGGAACAGGGGCTTTGGATTGGCTCGCTGAGCAGTCTAATTCTCATTAAAAACGATTTCAATTACAGTATTCCAATTGGTTTCTTTGCGAATTTCAATTACTCCATCGAGCTGTTCAATGATGGTTTCGATCAATTCCATCCCGAATGAATCTTTTTTTAGTTCAGGATTTAATCCAACACCATTATCCTTATAAATAAGATGGTAGCGGTCTCCTTTCATTGATAAATCGATGCTAATCGCCGGCTTGTCAAAGTTTTTTGGAAAAGCATATTTGATGGAATTAATCACTAATTCATTAATTATAATACCAAGGTGAATAAGGGTTTCAATTTCAAGAGGTTGGGTTCCAGCCTTCACTCGAAAATGAATATTACGCTCTAAGACTGTTCGCTCCAACCCTTCGACCAGCTTGTTCAGATATTCTTCGTTACTAATGTTTGAAAATTCCTCTTGACGGTATATAATGTCGTGGACAATTGCCATCGCGTTAATTCGCGTTATAGCCTCGTTAAATGTTTTTGACACATTTTCTTCTTCAATTGTATAGGATTGAAGGCGCAAAAGACTAGAAACGATTTGGAAATTATTTTTAACGCGATGATGTACTTCTTGTAGCAATAACTTGCGCTCATCATTCTGTTTCTCAATGATTGCATTTTTCTCTCGAACGGTTTTTAGACGGAGGGTAACAATCAAAATAATGACCATTAATAAAAAAATGAATCCAGCTAGTGAGTAGTATACCAATGTAGTTCTGAGTCCCCGTTCCTCTTGAATTGCTACTGATCGCTCTTCTTCTTTCTTTTTAAGGGCAATTTCTTTTTCATAATTGTACCTTATTGCTGTTTGTTGTGCAATTCTTACTGATTCCTCACTTATTATTTTTTCTTGAGTTGTCATCAGCAATTCTTGCATCTCGAATGCTGCTTCCCATTGTCCCATTTTTTTATAGGTTTCCGAAAGGACTGCTGCAGAGCGCTTAATGATGTCTCCGCTATTTGTTTTTTGACCAATGGCTAATGCTTCTTTTCCGTATTGGAGTGCTAATCCAGTACTTTGAGTCTCTTTATACACCTCTGCCAGGTTTGATTTTGCATAACCTTGTCCTGTTAGATGACCTATCTCATTACTAATGTCCAGAGAGTTGGTAAAATGATTCAGTGCAGCGTCGTATATTTTCCAATTTTTATAGATTACGCCTATGTTGTTCAGAATAGCCGCTTGTCCCGCCCGGTCATTCATTTCCTTACGTATGCTGAGTGACTTTTCATAATAAATAAGTGCCTGTGTAGTGTCTCCCGTCACTTTGCTCAATCCAGCTAGTGTATTTAAACACATCGATTCACCCGCTTTATTTCCTATTAGTCGATTAATTTCCAACGCGTCGTTTGCATATTGCAATGCCCGTTTAAAGTCTTCTTGTTCCCTGTGAATGATGGATAAGGTATTCAAGACGGTAGATATCCCAATACTATCTCCTAGCGCTGTAAATAACTCTAGTGCTTCATAATTATATTCAATGGCCTTGGTGTGATCCCCTATGGTTTTGAACTGAACAGCTAGGTTGTTCAGTGATTCTGCTAATTCTTTTTGGTTTCCCGCGATGAGAAAGTAATTAGTTGCACGCTCAAATTCAATCAATGAGTTAGTAGGGTCTGATTTCTTATAGTAATAATAACCTCCAATGAGGTGCAGCTTGCCCATCCAATTTGACAGGGGTTTTATTTTTTCATTGGCATATTCTCCTGAATTTTTTAAGATGGAGTCGCCAAACGCCAATCCGGTTTTCAAGTAGTAACTAGCACTATCTCGATCACTATCCATATAGTGGTTGATTAAGTTCACGAATGCAGATAGCTTAAGCGTGTCTTCTTGCGCATCAATTGCTTCTTTCTTCCATGAACGAACGGTTACTTGCTGGGCGAAAATTCCACCCAGTGTGAGGATCAATCCAAATATGAAGGCAAGATATTTCAGAGTGTTGGTTTTAGTTTCGTTGTTGAAGTTAATAACTTATTCTTAAACAGAAAAATGGACTAATCAATTTCAACTTTTTAAGGAAGTAGTCAGCATCTAGTCCTCAATGCCGATGATAGGTGGTTCAATATCTTTCAGTGAAAGTTTTACCTCTACATCCCAATTCGCACGCACTTGTGTTTTACTATCGAACCAAATCACCTTTTCTGCTTCTTGTTGGGTGAAAATGTCGCCCACCGACCAAACCCCGTTTTCATCCGAATCTATGGTGATTTTGAATAAATAATTTTGAGGTTGGAGGTATTTCACAACGTATTGATTAACCCCCGCTTTCAATCTAATTGTTTTCACTGTAATTCCTTTATCGGTGGTGATTTCTAAGATTCCAAATGATGGAATGGAGTCTAAAGTGACGATCAAAGTACCCACTTTGTATTCGGATTGAACCTGGTATCGAAGATGAATCTCCTGAGGATTGATAAAATTTGCTCCGCCTACACTTTCTGCTGGAATAGTTACATGGATAGAGTCATATTTTCTGTCATGCATTATGCGCAGTTCATCGGGTCGGTTAAAGGTAATGTCTACGGGTAGCGACTGAAATATGGAATCGCCTTTCAATTTACCGTAAATAGCCATTTTTTCTGTTGGAAGCGTGGTAATGGCCTCGTTGATACGGAAAGAAAGTGTATCGGTGATGTGCAATTTCCCATTGTTCAAGTTTGTCGAGTAATTGAACTTTTCCAGGTTTTTAAAGAAGTATTTTTTAGTAATCGTATCCAGACCATCTGGTTGGTCAACGATGAGTTCAACTTTCCCAGAACGACTATTCATGGAGTAAAATACGGTGAGGGAGTCTCTTCTATCATTCCAAACGATTCCCGCTGGTTCCGTAGATCCGAAACGAATGGTCGCATCATTTGGAAGTGGTTTAGAAAAACCTAGACACCAAGTAGCAGGAGCGATAAACTCGTTGGATTCAACACGAAAGTCTTTTGGTTTAGGAGTCATTAAACGAATCTCTGGAAGAATCTCTGACAGAGTATCTGCATAGATGGTTGTCATAAGTTGGCCCCGCGACTCGGATTCGTTGAGGAAGGTATTTTGGTTTTTATCCCGAAATGCATAGGCGAAAAACGGCCCTTTTTGTAAATAACTGAATTGTGCAACGCCACTCCCATCTGTCATGACCACATAACGCGGAGGAATGTTGCTCGTATCGTCCTGTAACGCTTGGTCATAGAGTCCAACGGTAATGTCTTTAACGGGTTTGTTTGTATAGGCATCAACCACTCTCACGGCTGTTTCCAATGAATCGATGTAAGTGCCTGTTGCAAAAACATACGTCATTAATGAGTCGTTGCCTTCGTTGACATCTTTTACCGCTCTATTCAAGTAAATAGCATACGTAGTATTCTCTGCCCATTCGCCTTTTATCGGTTTTAGGATGAGGGATTTCCCTTTCACGCTTGCTTCTAATGTGACGTCTGCTGGCACAACAGAAATATTCTTTAGGGGGCTATTGAGTTGGATGAACTCGTCAAAAGGAATACTAATTTCTTTGGGATCGACGTTAACGCTCGCCATTGGTGGTTTGATTTCTTCTAAAATCGGCTTAGGAGCATATTCATCATCTTCACCACCGGTAATGAATCCGACTTGCCCGCATGAATATGCTAGCAGTACAACAAGAAATACTAAGATTTTACCAAAGAGCCTATCCATTCGCAAAGCGCTGTTAAATGCTGTTGATCAATCGCATCGAAGTCGTTTAATTTATCACTGTCCACATCTAAAACACCGATGACTTCGCCTTTATTGTGAATTGGAACAACTATTTCAGACTTAGAAAGTGAGCTGCAAGCAATATGGCCTGGAAATTCCTCAACGTCAGGAACGAGTAACACCTCATTGCGTTCCCATGCAACGCCACAAACACCTTTTCCTTTACGGATACGTGTGCATGCTACAGGACCTTGAAATGGACCCAAAACTAACTCATCTTCACTGTCCTTGAGGTAAAAACCAACCCAGAAAAACCCAAAAGCTTCTTTTAACCCTGCCGCAATATTTGCAAGGTTAGCTGTTAGGTTTTCTTCTCCTTCACACAAGGCTTTTAGTTGGGGAATGAGCGTCGAATAGTTTTCCTCCTTAGATGAATTCTGTATGATAAGGTCTTCCGCCATGACTAATTACATTTTACCTGATCGTGGTGCTTTTTTACGGCCTCTGTGCATTTGAGCCATACGCATTTGGTTCTTCGATGCAACCATAGTAATTTGCTTTTTCATCATATCTAGTTGCTCTTTGAGCATGCCGTTGACATCTAGTTTTTTCGATTCGGAAAGTAACGTGGCAGCTTCTGTTTTTCGACCTGTTTGCATACAAATCCCAGCCAATTGCATTTTTGCAACCGCTTGGTCCTGTTTTGTGCGCAACCCAATTTGAAGTGCTTTACGTATCATTTGTTCAGATTTAGCAAATCCTAAATCGTTTTGTAAGCCCAACATACCCTTCAAATAAAGCACATAAGCATGTTGACGCTTGGGTAGGAAGCGCGGGTCTTTAATTCTATTTAATGCTTTCCATGCTTTATCCTGATTTCCTAAGCGCATTTGATACAGCGCAATGATAACATTTTCATTGCGGAAAAAACTCAACACAAACAATGCGGAAACCAGAATAAATGTGATTCCCCATCCCCAATAACCTGTGTAAAACAAGTAAAAATTAAACCAAAGCGCAGTGGCTGTAAGTACGATTCTAATTATTAATCCTATCATTTTTTTAATCTATGGTTGCGATACATTTTAATTCAATAGCAATGGGCGTTGGAAGAGAGTTTATTTCTACTGTGGTTCGACACGGTTGATTGTCTTTGAAATACTCAGCATAAATTTTATTGTAGGTATGAAAATCACGTTTCATATTCACAAGAAATACTTGAACATCAATTAACTTGTCCCAACTCGAGCCGGATTCCTCCAAAATCATCCGAACATTGTCAAATACTGAGCGACATTGGGCGGCGAAATCAAATTCTAAAAAATTACCATTTTTGTCGAGTTTTAACCCAGGAACAGCAGAGTCTGTATCATCCGATCCAGCAGTTCTCGGCCCCACTCCAGAAAGAAAAAGCAAATTTCCAGCGCGACGTGCGTGAGGATATAAACCCACTGGTTTTGGGGCTTTACTTGTACTAAATTTAGTGTTGTCTGACATACTTTCTTCGTTAGTCCTGCAAAGATAGGAAAAAGACTTTAAGATGGTGAGAAGGTAAGACGTTAAGATTTTAAGACGTTAGACTGAATCGAACCTGGAACCGTGTAACCTGGAACTTTCGACGCCCTAAAACCTCCACTGAAGATTGAGCATCAAGTTTCTTCCTGGACTTGGGATGGAAAATGCACGCAGAATTGAGATGTGGTCAACATACAGTGCATTGAGTAAATTGAAGCCTGTTATTGCGAATGTCAGTGTTTGACGTTGAATTTGAAGTTCATATTTTGCTCCTGCACTCCATAATTGATATCCCGGGGTACTTGTTTCGTTGAATCCTGGTCGTTGTTGCCGAAACACCTGTTGTAGGGTTGAAAAAACAAAGAGGGGTTGCTGTGAAATTGGTTTGTAGTTAAACTGGAGAACGATACGGTCTGCTGGAATGAAGGTGAGACTTTCACCTTGCGCTGTTTCGACTCCTCTGATAAGATTTCCTGAAAGAGAAATGCTTAATTTGTCTCTTTCAATAGGCGAGTATTCCGTATAAAACTCACCCCCATAAAGCAGTGCATCTGTTTGGTTGAAGGACCAGATATTAAGTCCGTTCGTTGTAGTGTCACCAGAATCAGAAAAGAAGATGTAGTTCTTCACCAGATTTCCAAAAATGCTTATTTCATATTCGAATACCTTGTTTTTTTTCGCAAAACTTGCATCCAGTTGTACATTTTGTTCGCGGTTGAATTCAATATTTCCAACCTCAAAACGATTTGTTCCAGGGTGATTACCATTGGCGAATAATTCGGCAATATCTGGTGCTCGGTATCCAGAAGAGAAATTACTTTTTAATATGGCTCCTTCTTGGAATTGAAAGCTGTATCCAAATGACCCAGTGAATCCAGTAAATAATCTACCGAGTTTTCCCGAACCGTCGTTTTGGGGGAGGACATATCCCTGTTGCACAATGTTTGCCTGTTTGGCATTGGCTTCTGTGAATCGCACATCGTATCGAATTCCTCCTTGAAATGTATGATTATTGTCTCGCCATGTTCCCAAATAGTATACCCCATTTTCGAAAGACAGGGCATTGGGAATCAAGATTTCTTTAGCATTGCGTTTATTTTTCATATTCACAAAGGAACCTTGCAATCCAGCCGTATGTTGCCATTTATCATTAATATATGTTAACTTACTTGTATAGAAAGTATGAGATTGATTTAGCCCCAAGTCGATTTCATCTATGTTTTCTTCAATTTCACTACGGTCATTGTAATGATAGGAGACAGTTGCTTCGGAAATTAGTCGATCGTTGTGTTTTGTTTTTTGACGGTAAGTCAAAAGGTGATCAGTTACTTGTTGAAAGGGCAATTGCATAACTCTATCGTTTCGGAAAGTAGCCAGACTTAAGCTGTCGACGAGTTCATGATCGTCGATGATTCCGAGGTACTGATTATTGAACGTATAGGACAGTTTACCCTGAAACTTTTCTTTTTTTGTCCCAGTGTGTAAACGAACGGTTTGATTATTAAAGCGTGAATTCCCGATTAGGCGTTTATTGGCATCGTAATAATCCGCATGACGTTCTGTAGCAGCATCCGCTGCTACAAAGAATCCATTTTTGAATTTTTTACCTAAAGAGCCATAGAAACGAACTCCTCCTGAAACCGAGTTCAGCGATGTTCCAATGTTTCCTGTCATTCGAGCAGAGTCCAAGTAGGTCTCGTCATCATTGAGCAATATCACCCCTCCAATCGCTCCTGAACCATAAAGTATGGAAGCGGGGCCTTTTACGATTTCAACGGAGGAAATTCCTAAGTCATTGAGACCGAGTCCATGATCCGCACCCCATTGATGATTTTCTAACTTGTTCCCTTGATAGAGGGTAACCACACGTGAGAAACCTAAACCACGAATAAATGGTTTGGAAATCCCATGTCCCATGTCAGCTGCATTTACGCCCGGCTCTTTCTGTATGATACCCATAACCCCTGACGGAGAACCTTTGTAGGACACGTTTTTCAATTCGAGGGTGCTAATCGTGTAAGGAGTCTTATCGGTGAGGCCCAATGAATTACTGCTAATCACTACTTCTTCGAATAATTTTAGGTCCAGTTGAAGTTGAATCGTGAGGTGTGGGTTGGAATTCTTTGAAAAATCGAGCAGAGCTGAAAAATCGAGCATCCCAGGGTAAGTAACGGTTATTTGGCAGTTATTTTCTTCAATATCTATGAATTTAAAGTGCCCTATTTTACTAGTCTTTTGTGTATGTGAACCAACTGATAAGGTAACAAGTGCATCACTCAACGGTCGATCATCTACCATGATAACACCCGTTACGGCATGTTGACTGTGGACGAAAAAAGCGCTCACGGAGAGAACCACCAGGATAAATTTACTGATCATAAAATATAAAATTAGACAAATCTAAAAAAATATTTTAATAGTAGAAAAATAGTTTTATTCTGTCGTAATAAAGATAATTGACGGACCCTATTACAGCCTATTTTTGGGTGTGTAGAAATGAATCGGTAGGGGGAAATAAATAAAGCTCCAACATAAACTGAAACGCCTGCACCCGGAAGGTTAACACTTCGTGTTACAGGTTGCAAGTTCAAATGTTAACCTCCAACGGGACGAAGTCCCAAAAAACCTGCAACAAATTTATACTTGCTTATTTGAAATAGTAAAGCCAATTTATCAAAACCTAAACGTCGCCCCCAACATAAACTGGAACGCTTGTACGGGATATCCAAACCATCGCTGGTAGCGCTGTGCTGCGAAGTTGTTGAAGTTGGTAAAGAAAGAAATCCTTTGATTATAGCGGTACTCCACGCCTAAGTTCGCATCGGCAATAAATCCAAGTGGAATAAAGTAAACACCATCTTCTTCTACCGCATTTTCGAGTGTTCCGTCATAAACTAACGCACGCCTTCCACCTTCTAACGTTAAGTCGAGGTGCGCATAGAGTTTATTCGCCACGTTGTATTTTCCTCTTAAAATGATTTCCAATTGTGGCATGTTCCAAGCGTAAGGGTTATTCCTCATTTGATAAGAATGGTAGCGACCAATGGCATCAACCTTCAGCTTTTCAAGGGCTTGATAAGAGAGGCTACCGTGCAATGTGGTGATGTTTACGGTGTCGTAGATTACCGAAAACTGGTTGCCTGAAGAATAGACGGTGTCGTTGATGAAGAAAGCCATATCTCGGTTTTGAGAAAAGATGGCACCAACGTTAAAACTCATTTTTTGAGATAACGTTCCTTTGATACCGAAATTAGCTTCGTAGCGCTGCATGTTCGCTAGTTGAATATTCGAACTGATAAATTCATTCGAACGGGTTAAGTTTTCGAAACGCTGTTGTTGAAGTCCACCTTGAACGCCAGCATATGGAATAAACAAATCGTCAAACAACGAATAACGCACTTGCGCAATTGGATATAAACTCGCTCTTGTTTTGTCACGAATATCTACCGATAATTCACCCCCTAATTTAAATTGCAATTTTTCGTTCTTGCCATAGAAATGGGTGATCGGGCGTAATTGAATTACCGTATTACTTGAAACATAACCTGTGTCGAGCACGCCAATTGCGCTATCTGTAATTCCGTAACGATAATCGTTGTGCAACACGTTGAAATCGGCTTCCATATTGGAAAGTAATACGTTATTACTCATCTTATAGCTCCACGTTGATTTCAAGGCGAAATAATTTTCGCGTGCACGCCACTTACTGAGTGTGTCCTCTTGGGGTTTTTTGTCATTGAAATAGGAGTAATCCAGACCAATACGGTAATTCAACATGGCACTGTCTTTTGGATGCGAAGCAAAGTACCCGTTAAATCCAATGTTGTTAAATCGTTGCGCGATACTATCTCGCGGTGCATCTGGATTTTCGAATCCATAATAATGGAGTCCTTGGTTCATGTATTTTATTTCTCCACCGTACGAATAGCGTCTTTCTTGGACGCTACCAAATGCTTTGATTTGAGAACGGTCGTACATGGAAGGAGCGACATCAGCCAATTGGCCCCATTCCGATAAGTGCTGACCATGAAAGCCCCAGTTGTATTTGCGTGAGCGCAAGGAGTTATAGTAAACCTCTCCTAATCCCATCAAGCGGCTACCACCACCAATTTTGGCATATCCTCGGTAAAGTTGACTTAGCTGAGGACGATGGCGAATGGCTGCAGGTTCAATTGCTTCAACAACAAAACTAGTTTCTTCGCGCACTACCAATAATGGATAATTGACATTCGGGGAAGGCATAAACGTGTCAATGGCTTGTGGTCGAATGCGGATGCGATACGCCTGTTCGACGCTGCGATCACCTTTGGAAATCACGCTGGCATCAGAGCCTCCTTGCGCAATCCCAATAAATGCTCCAGAAATCGCTGCTAGTACTATAATGAGC
This sequence comes from Crocinitomicaceae bacterium, assembly GCA_023264075.1. Classification (GTDB taxonomy): domain Bacteria; phylum Bacteroidota; class Bacteroidia; order Flavobacteriales_D; family Crocinitomicaceae; genus JALQTG01. The sequence continues at coordinate 1,037 of JALQTG010000296.1, read as the reverse complement.
TTATTCATTATTGCCTCCTTCCTCCAGTTCAATCGTTCTTCCACCATCTTCATTCACTGATTTGGGTTGATTTTTCAATTGCATAATTTCATCCATTAATTTTTCAGCATCCTGAATGACACCATCCTCTTTATTAGGGTAATTGTCTAGTACTAATTGAACGGTTTTTTCTGCGGCAAACAAGTCGTCAAGCACCATGAGAAGCTTCCCTTTTAACAGAAGTGAATGAGCGATCCAATAATCGTAGGCTGGTTTTCTGCTCAATAATTGGTTGTGTAATTTGTCCACTTCCTCGTATCGTTCAAGGAAGAAATTCGCATGGGCTAAATAATGTAGAGCTTCTGTTCCGCGCTCGCTTCCTGTGTTTTTCTCAGTCCAGCTTAAATAGGGGAGCGCTTCACTGTAGTTCTTGGCTTTATACAGAGACATTCCCGCAATGTAATTCGCTTCTAGCTCAATTTCTTCATTAATGAGTTCGTCGGCAATTACCAATTGAGCAGCCTGCGTTGCATTCGGGTAAAATTCCAACAAGTAGTTACAGCGCATTAAGCCTATACGGGTATTGTAAATAACTTGTGGAGTAGAAGCCAGTGACTCTAACTTATCATAGTGCGGCAAGGCACGCATATACGCTCCGTCATTGTAGAGTGTTTTCGAAGCGCGTACGAGCGCTTCTTCCGTAAATGCTGAAACAGGCGCTTCAATGATTTGCTCATACAAGACAAGCGCTTGGCCTTTTTCATCACGTTGGTAGTAAATATCAGCCAAATAACTTTTCAGTTGAATCACAAAACGTCCGTTCGGGTAAGTGCTTAGATACTTATTGATTTCAGGAATTGCTTCGTCGTATTTTTCATTCACGTATAATTCATTAGCTGCCGAGAAGAAGAAATTTTCTTCATCATCTTGAGAAATATTCGCACATGGGTATTTTGAACGGATCTCGTTGATACGTTCTGTTTGACGCGTGGCGAGGAAGATATCGCGTAAACCGCTCGTTGCGCGCTGACAAGTTTCGTCGTCGAGCGTGAATTCAG
>JALQTG010000254.1 GCA_023264075.1 Crocinitomicaceae bacterium | reverse complement strand
CAATATGTTTTTGATCAAAAAGCAATTGATACACTTTTGATTGAATTAGACGGTACGGAAAATAAAAGTCGCCTTGGTGCTAATGCAATTCTAGGAGTATCACTGGCAGTTGCAAAAGTAGCAGCCGTTGAAGCTGGAATGTCACTTTTCAGATATATCGGTGGTCCCGGTGCATATACAATGCCGGTTCCAATGATGAATATTTTGAATGGAGGTTCTCACGCAGACAATAAAATTGACATACAAGAATTCATGGTAATGCCATTTGGAGCAGCTTCATTTTCAGAAGGTCTTCGCATGGGTACTGAAATCTTTCACCACTTGAAAGCTGTCTTGAAAGAAAAGGGAATGTCGACAAACGTCGGAGATGAGGGGGGCTTTGCCCCAAGTTTAAACTCCAATGAAGAAGCGATACAAGTTGTAATGGATGCTATTGTAAAAGCGGGATACACTCCTGGTAAAGATATCTTTATTGCCCTGGATGCGGCGTCATCAGAATTTTACAATAAAGAAAAGGGGAAATATATTTTTGAATCAACTGGCCAAGAGCTTACTTCCGAAGAAATGGTAGATTTTTGGGCGGATTGGTCAAATAGGTTTCCAATAGTATCCATTGAAGATGGCCTTGATGAGGATGACTGGAATGGATGGAAATTACTTACAGAACGAATTGGAAATAAAGTGCAACTCGTCGGAGATGACTTGTTTGTTACAAATACAAAGCGTCTTACACGCGGTATTTCAGAAGGAATAGCGAATTCTATCCTTGTGAAAGTCAATCAAATTGGTACGCTTTCTGAAACAATTGAAGCCGTTCAAATGGCCACTCGAAACAATTATACATCTGTAATGAGTCACCGAAGTGGTGAAACTGAAGATACAACAATTGCCGATTTGTCGGTAGCATTAAATTGTGGGCAAATAAAAACAGGGTCAGCATCGCGTAGTGACCGAATGGCGAAATACAATCAATTGTTACGTATTGAGGAAGAGCTAGGTGACCAAGCAATATATGGAAGCTATTTGTTTAAGAATTTAACAGAGAGATAATTTCTGTTGAATTCGTAACATTACAAGAGTTAGGGCTTTTTTTGTTCGGTTAAAGATCATTTTTGCCGTTTCTTTGTTGTTTAATTCAAAGATGTAACTCGAAGAATGAAACACTTGATACAATTTTACTTGTTTTTATTAGTCGTCAATTATTCCCATGCTCAAATGGGGGAGGCGGCAAATACGGATGTTAAATTCTTCGCTCAAGTGATGCTGAATGATGCCACTGAACAAGAATTTGCTTCCCTCGAGGCTGACCTCAAAACGAATCCATATGTATTCATGGTTCGTCTCGACAGAATCACAAACGGACTTTTTATCATTACACAAGATGTTGCGACCTTCGATCAATCTGTATTCAATGGATGGATAGGAGAGCGTACTCATTTAATCGAATGTTACCGCGATGGAATTCATGGAATGGCCGAAATATTGCCTTTCAATTCAAATTTTTGTAGTTCCATCAGTGAATGAATAAGTATACAGTTATGAGAAAAATTATCGTTAGTTGTCTACTTTTATTGAATAGTTTAATCGTTCTATCTCAAGCAGATTGCAATATTGCTGATTATGGTTGTACGTTAGACGATTTCACTGTTAATTCATCTGGAGGTGGATCTATTAATGACCTTCCACCGGGACTTAATATTTCTAATCCATCAGTAAATCCTGGTTCTGCAGGAAATTCAGGTTGTCTATTAAGTAGTGAACTAAATCCAACTTGGATTATCTTTACTATTTCAACACCTGGTTTCTTTGAATTCACACTTGGTTCAGCAGGGAGTAACGGATTTTTCGATTGGGCCCTATGGCCGTATTACACCAATGGTGATCCGTTGAGCGTTACTGGAGCTGATGCATGTGCTGAAATACAGGGAAATCAATTGCCGCCAGCAGCCTGTAATTGGAATGGTTCAAGCTCAGGCTATACGGGTATGGTACAACAAGGTAATCTGCCGCCTGGAGCGAGTCAGACGAACTTTGAGCATTCTTTTTGGGCGGAACCAGGAGACCAATTTGTGTTAATGTTTTCTAATTTTAGTGGACTTGTTGGAGCCGTTGTTCCGATATATACTGGCCAAGATATTCCTGGTAATGCCAATAATCCTCAAACCGCTGCGGTTACGTGTGATCCAACTTCAGTTGGTTCTACTATATGTCTAGGAGAAACTGCTACTATCACGGTGGATCAAGGAGGTGTTATTGGAGCAACATATACTTTTTTAAATGGGCAAGGTGACCTGGTTGATCCAAGCCAAACTGGTCCTTCTTTTGATGTGTCTCCAACTGATACTACAACCTATTTTATTGAGGTTTCTAATGGTATTTTGACGGACACAGTAGAAGTAACCGTTAATGTCGTTCCGCCACCAGTACCCAATGCTGGTAATGACTTCACAGTTTGTTTTGGTTCTGCTGGTCAGCTGAACGGAACAGTATCGGACAATACAAATGATTATTCGTGGTCGTTTGCTGGACCTACAGGAACCCCTGCACCACCTAATGTAGTTTTTGGGCCAAATAACTCTAATCTTACTCCTACCATTCAAGCAAATTATGCCGGAGAATATACGTTTATATTAACCGAATCTAATGGTGTATGTCCTGACGAAACAGATAATGTAGTTGTTACATTTGATGTAGCAAATCTTACGGCTTCGGGAACTAATCCAATCTGTGCAGGTGCTACAGATGGAACAATTGAAATCACGTCAACGAATGCTGTGCAATATAGTTTTGATAACGGAGTAACTTGGCAGGCAACGAATACATCTGCTGGTTTTTCATCAGGAACGTACAGTGTTTGCGTAGAAACCGCTCTTGGATGTACTGCTTGTACGAATGTTACCCTACAAGATGGTCCCGGTGTTTCAATTTCTGTATCGAATGATACCACAATTTGTCAGAACGGTACGGCTACCCTTGTGGCTGCAGCTCAAGGAGGACAGAATTTCACGTATATCTGGAGTAATGATCCAGATAATGGTTCACAACAGCTGGTTAATCCCATAGTTACAACGACTTATACTGTTCAAGCAGAAAATGAATTTGGATGTTTATCGCCTACAGAGTCTATAGAAGTATCGCTATTACCTGCATTAGATGGAAGCGTAAGTCCTGATCAATCTGTTTGTCCAGGGTTTTCAACATTACTTTCTGCGGAAGGTATACAAGGCAATGGTGGTCCTTATTCGTTTGTGTGGATCGATGATCTTGGTAATGTGGTTTCAACTACTCAGACCTATTTGGCCAGTCCAACTACTACGACAACATATACAGTAACTATTTCTGATAATTGTGAAACAACTCCGCTCATTCTTAGCTCTGTAGTAAATGTGCTTCCCTTGCCTTCGGTTCAGTTTTCCGTTGATGACCCAGAACAATGTGTACCCGCAGTTTTTACCTTCTCGAACGATACAGATCCATCATTGACGGATGATTACTACTGGTATTTCTCCAATGGTGAGACCGTCATGAATTTGACAGACTTTTCATTGGACTTTGAAACTTCGGGACAATATGATGTGCAACTTGTCGTAGTATCGCCTGATGGATGTATTGATTCCCTCACACTGGAGAACTTTTTAACTGTTTACCCTAAACCGACAGCAAACTTTACTTATTCACCAGCTACAGTTACTGTATTGAATACGAATGTGTTTTTTCAAAATTATAGCCAAGGAGCCACGTTATTCGATTGGTATTTCGAGCAAGGAAACCCTGGTACGTCATGGGAGGAAAATCCAACTATCCAGTTGCCACAGGGTGAAGTAGGGGAATACGATGTCGAATTAATCGTGACTTCCCAATATGGTTGTCAAGATACAGCGTACGCTATTATCCCTGTTGTTCCTGAGGTTATTGTATATGCCCCTAATACATTTACTCCAGATGGAAATGAGTACAATAACACATGGCTTGCATACCTTTCAGGAATCAGTATGGATCAATTCGAATTGGTGGTATATAACCGATGGGGGGAACAAGTTTGGGAAACTAAAAATCCTGAAATGCCATGGGATGGAACATATAACGGAAAGCTCGTTGAAGAAGGTACTTATATATGGAAAATGCAGGCCCTAGACCAGTTCACAGATGAGAAATTTGAGTGGAACGGTCATGTGAATGTACTCTACTAAATAATTTTGCTTTACGTTTTGACCGTCGTGGAATGTTTATTTCTTCGGCATTTTTCACTGCAGTATTTGACATCTTCCCAGCACGACTTCCATTTTTTTCTCCATTGGAAAGGTAAACCACACGCAGCACATTGTTTGACGGGGAGATGAGCTTTCATTTTGCTACAACGAACTTCCGGTTAACAGCTTTTTCAAAATAGCTTCTTTGTCTAAATTCGGTAGTGCGCTTTTATCAATCGCGTCATCAATTGATACCGTGACTAATTCGTCGGATTTGACGCCTACCATAAGATTCGATTCACCGTTTAGAAGTAACTCAACAGCACGAATTCCAGATCGTGTAGCGATTGCTCTATCCAGATAGGAGGGAGACCCACCGCGCTGAATATGACCGAGTATAGTCGTCCGCAAATCGTATCCCTCAAGATAAGGACTCACCTTTCGCATAATATCCATTGCGCCACCAGCATCATCACCCTCTGCTACCACAATAATGCTACTTCTTCTTCCTTTGTTTTGGGTTTTAATCTGGTCAACCAGCGTAGGTATGTGAGTAATGGACTCAGGAATAAGGACAGATTCTGCACCTGAAGCGATTGCAGAGTTTAAGGCGATAAAACCGGAATGACGTCCCATGGCCTCAACGAAAAATATACGTTTATGAGAAGAAGCCGTATCTCGAATTTTATCAATAGCAGAAACAACTGTATTCAGCGCTGTATCATAGCCAATCGAGCATTCTGTTCCATATAAATCATTATCAATCGTACCAGGCAAGCCAATTATGGCGATTCCTGATTCGGCACGTAAGGCCCTGGCTCCTGCAAAGGAACCGTCACCACCGATTACGACTAGCCCTTCCACTTTTTCTTTGAGCAGAAAATCAATGGCTTTCTGACGTCCTTCTTTAGTTCTAAAATCCTTGCTTCGAGCAGAACCTAAAATTGTTCCACCAAGATGAATGATGTTATCCACGTCGCCATAGCCCAATGGTTTGCCCCAACCATGAATAAGTCCTTCAAACCCATCGCGTATTCCGAGAGTTACTACACCATAGTGTAAGGATGTTTTAACAATCGCGCGAACAGCGGCATTCATACCTGGAGCATCACCACCACTCGTTAGTAAAGCAATCTTTTTCATAGTGTCTTATCTTAGCGCCCGTTGGTTGAAGAGAACATACCCAAAGCTAACTTGTAGGCTTAAAGGTTTATCTTGATTCGGAAAATAATTGGATGTCAATCGAATAGGTCCAATTGGTGAATGATAAATTAAACTCGCAGCAGCCATATAGGTGCCTTGTTTGAATAAATCATCATATCCAAATCCTGCTCCGTTTTCGAAACGAACAATTTGACGAAACGGTTGAAACAGATACGGGTCAATACGGAAATCGATGGAGGAAGTTATGGAGAAAATCAAGTTCACACCCAAGCCTACATACTGAGGAGCACGGTACTCAGCAAGAAAAAAGGTTTTACTGTCTGGCAGGGGAGAGAATTCCGTGGTAGTTAGCACGGATGCTGTGTAATTCGCAAAAAGAGATTGGGAATTTAATACGCC
>JALQTG010000102.1 GCA_023264075.1 Crocinitomicaceae bacterium | reverse complement strand
CTCCCTTGGCAGAAGTTTGATACGTTGGAGGGATAACATCTGTGAAACAGGAGTCAAATGCAGCAACGGAATGTGTGAGTGCGCCATTGGAGGTGTTCGGAAAATAAGTGTATGAAGTGGATGAAATGCCCCAAACAGTGTCAATTTCTACTAAGAATCCATTGGCATCTTCCGAATAAATAACGTATCCGTAAGTGTCGTCTTGGATGTTTTCGTTCCAGATGATGGTTACCGCTCCTGTAAGCGTATCGATATCTACCGAATAAATGATTGGTTGGTCGGGAACAATTGCATCTTCGAAAACATCTCCTTCAATGTTGCTAGTGAAATCACAAATGGCAGTTGGTAACTTCACTTGATAGCTAATGAAGGCCTGGCATACATCGATGGTGTCGCGGTAATTCGCAGATCCATAGGGAACAGAATCAATGAGGCTCCATGTCCCAGCGGGATATTCTTTATAAATATGATAATACTCACCGAAATAATTGAGTGCTGAACTCGTTGGATTGTTCCAAATCAATTGAGCCTCACCGTTACCTGAATTATTTAGGGTAAGAAAAATATTCTTTAGCGTGTCGGAGTAGCGCGAGGTAAGTCCACCACAACCCGATTGTACACTGAGAAAATAGTCTTCGACTGAATTTCCTGCACCCGGTAGTGTGAAAGTGTTCGTTCCTACTCCTGGTATAGTTGCTTCAACACCGCCATTTACGGTATGGAGTTGATAACTCACGAAGTCGCCATTTGGATCGATGATGGGGGTCCAGTTGATAGTGATGTCATCATTTGCAGCTGTTGTAATACAATCAATAGAAGGTGCATTGAGTACTCCTTGATTTTCGACATTTATTGTGACTGTTGCATAAGTTACTTTCGGGACCGGGCAATAATCATCTTGGACTTTAAAAACAAAAATATAAGGTACACTATTTTGTGCATTCCCGGTTGCATCAACTAAATGATCACAAGATGTCTGCCAGTTGAAAGTACTATTCACACCTTGAACACCAGTAATCGTTGGGGTTGAACTTAACGTAGCACAAGGTAATACATCGCAGCCTCCTGCAGCATTCGTGAAATTAGATCCGAATAGGAGCCCAGATGCCGAGAGCAGGTTACTTTGCGGAGAGCCGTCTTGAAGTGTTTCATTATCCATCGAATTTAGGTTGAAATTCACGATGTCGCCAGCGAAAACAGTAGTTTCAAAAGATGTGCCTCCTGCAAAAGGAGGGGTGATAATTGGGGAGCTATTGTTTGCGTCACAGCCAAGAACAACGAGCTGTATTTCACGTTCAACATAGGCGATCAGCGCACCTTGACGGTAGGAGTCGACGCGTATTTTCATGGCAAAGTTTCCCTGATTAAAGCTTTTGAATGTTATAGAACCGTTTTGCGGATTTATTTGCGAAGCAATATTTCCCGCACTCATAGAAGCATCAGGAGTTGGACTTGTAAAACTGAATCCTGGTTCAAAGGCAATTGGTGCAGGATTGACTGGTGGATTAAAATTACCAGTCGGGAAGTAGTCGAGTGGCGGCGCAAAAGAGAAGACGAGAGAATCGAGATCTCTGTCAACCGCATGAGGATTGTAATTGTAATCAATTCCAGCACAACTTGCTATGTAAGGGTCTTGAAGGAATTTTGGTGAATGATCGATACAGCCTCCTGTAGCACCAGGAATTGGGAACATGCCAGCTGATATCGTAATACCAACAGAAGTCGGATTACTTAAGTTCGTAAGGTCTCCATTCCGTGAAAAGTTATCGTAGGTGAAGAACCATCCACTTGCTGTTGGACTTCCACCAAGGTTAATGGGAACACTGCGGTAGATGATTTTTTCAACTGCACCGGCTCCATTTCCAGCTTGCGATCCTGTGCCGCATAATAAAGCGCCGACTCCACCAGAAGGAGTGCAGATTGGAGAAATGTCGATTCGCTGAATAAAATCCACTGTAATATCTGTTACGGTTGGATGATTCCACACGCGAATAATTTCAGATACAGTATTCACTTCGAATCCATTGCAGTCGCGGTAGAAAATAAGTTCAAAAACATATTCATTTGCGCCTTGGCATTCCCAGGTGATTTCTCCACCCATAGCATGTGTCGCCTTCGCTCTGCTTTGAACGAGCATGCTAGCAAAAACAATTAATATGAAGGACAGACGAGTGAATTTCATTGAACTATGTAACGTGTAAGGTTCCGTTCTAGTATTTAACGCTACTAAAATACGTTAGTTGCCTTAATTATTGGAAGGAATCAAGAACTATTTACTGACTTGATTAAATGCGATGGGAAAAGTGCACAATGGTGACCTCAAGTAATTTTATAATGTTGGCTCCGCAGAAATCGGATGCGACTTGAACAAATATTGATTTTTCGACGTTAAATAAATGTTAATTCAGCAGACCTTTCTAATTTTGGAACGTCTTATGCGTAGTTTCAAATCTAAACAAACAAGTAGTTAATTATGAAGTTTCTTTTATCTTTCTTATTGGTTGTGGTAAGTGTGTTCAATTCTCTGGATTTGAATGCACAAGAGTTGAAGTTTAAGATTTCTGGAGTCAAGGACACTACGG
>JALQTG010000009.1 GCA_023264075.1 Crocinitomicaceae bacterium | reverse complement strand
AGTGATGACGTTTGGACGGACAAAGAATTGGAAGAGCAGCAATTGGTTACAGATTTTATCAAATCGCAAATTTTGCGTGCTGATCCCACAAATTTTACTGAATTCCCAGTTGAAACGATTTTTACAGGAGCGGTCTATCATTTGCGCACGCGTTTCGAGTTTTCGCTGCCACATCAAAAGTGGATGGGTTTATTAACCAATCTTCACCCAACACCAGCAGTTTGCGGTTTACCACGCGAAAATGCACTTCAATTGATTGCCAAGCATGAATCGCATTCACGAAAATTATATGCTGGCCTTATCGGCAAGAAAAATTCTGATGTTTTGGCTGTTTATGTCAATTTGCGGTGTATGGAGGTGACGAAAGACGCCTATCATTTATATATTGGGGGAGGTATTACATCACGTTCCCTTGCAGAGAACGAGTGGAACGAAACGGAGAATAAAGCGAAAACCTTGATGCGTGTTTTCTAAAATTTAGAATCGTTCTACATGGGTATTCACAATGTATTCTTTATTTTTGCGGTCAATTAAATCGATGAAAATGAAAATTTTATTTCCTATTGCTGTTGTTGCTTTATTGGCTTCAACGTCCTGCACGACAACTGAGAACGATATTACTGTTGAAGAAGCTGTTGTAAATCCGCTAGAAGGTTTTGCTGTTTTTGGTGACACTATTAGTCCTGATGGTGCTATTTCTGCATCAGATATGTTGGCGAAGTATGAAGCTATGGAAGAAGGTGATACGCTGGAGGTGAAGTTTTCATCGGTGATTGAAAATGTTTGTCAGGCGAAGGGATGTTGGATGAATTTAGAACTCTCAGATGAAGAGTCTGCGTACATTCGCTTCAAGGATTATGGATTCTTTATGCCGTTGAATTCGTCTGGTTCAGAAGCCATAGCTGAAGGGAAAGCATTCGTTTCTGTTCGTTCAGTAGAGGCGTTGCAACACGATGCAGAGGATGAAGGACATTCTGCTGAGGAAATCGCAGCGATTACTGAGCCAGAAGTAACCTACAGTTTCACCGCACACGGTGTGTTGATCAAAGAGTAAGCAGATGAAGTATTGGTTCTTGCTTGGATGTGCGCTGCTTTTTATAGCTTGCAATGGGTCATCTACCGAAGAAGTAAAGGTAGAGGAAGTCGCAACGGAAGAAAAAAAAGACTTTGAGATGTATGAGTTGTCAGAAATGTCGGCGATCATGCAGCACATGTATCAGTTGAATGAGCAGCTTAAAGAACGTATCGAAAATGGGGAAGAGTTGGGCTCATTTTCAGAGAGCTTTGAACGAATGTTGAATGCGAAAATGACCAACGACAAACCTATGGATGATTTCTTCAAAACGCATGCAGAAACATTCTTAGCGAATCAGCGCTCAATTTATGAAAATCCAGCCCAAGCAAAAGAGCTTTACAATGAGGCAATTAATTCTTGTATTGCCTGTCACGAAGTAAAGTGCACAGGTCCAATTACGAAGATCGAGAAATTGTTCATTAAATAGATGATAGGACAATCCGATTGTTAAAGCCATGCTCCTTAATGTCTTAGCGTTTTCAAAAAGGAATTTTCGAGACATTCATGTCCACGAGTACACGATGTCCTGGTAGTTGTGCTTTCTCCGTAAATTGCCAATGAATGATTTGTGTGTTATCTTCTAATCCTCTTGGTTTCCTCGAATAGGCTGCAATCCAAAACTTGTGGTGAGGAAACTTGACTCCTAATTTAGTTTTGTATAAATGATAGGAAGTATAAATTATGGGGCGCATTCCTGTTTTTTCTTCTACATACTCTAGCCATCGCGTCATTTTATGAATTAAATCTTCGTCTGAGAATCCTTCCGTTTCCACGTCGAGTGCAGGAGGGAGATCCCCACCTATTGGAATGTAGTGGGTCAAGAAATGTTCAGCCTGAGGAATTGGTAATTTTTTTGGTTGGAAGAAATGGTAAGCACCGTGTTTAATGGATAGCTTCAAACATGCAGCTCTATTTCGTTCCCATTGCGTATCGACATGCGTCATGCCTTCCGTTGCTTTCAAGTAAACAAAATCTGGTGGTATAGAAGCAAATGAAGTGTCAACAAGGTGTTCCCAGTTGATTTTTCCTTGGTGATGGGATACGTCGATTCCCACAGAAGAAAATCCCCCGGGAATAGTGATGCCGTATTCTTTGTGGACTGGGCGCTTCAGTGAGTAGTTGTAGTAGAAGTACGCAACGGCTGAAAGAAGTAAGAATATTACAATAGTAGCACGTATTTTACGCCCAATCGACCTTTTCTTTTTTCTTCTTACCATACCCATTTGTCGGCCAACAAAAAAGGGCCGTTTGATTAAACGACCCTTTTGATATATTGTTTCTAAAAATCCTAGTTTTCAGAAAAGTATCTTCTTTCCTTAATACGAGCAGATTTACCAGTTCTTTCACGGAAGTAAAAAATACGTGCGCGACGAACACGACCATGCTTCAATACTTTCACATCATCCAAAAATGGAGAAGAGATTGGGAAAATACGCTCAACACCAATATTTCCTGACATTTTACGTACGGTAAATGTTTCAGTAGCTCCAGTGCCTCTTCGTTGAAGAACTACTCCCGCAAATTGCTGGATACGCTCTTTTTCACCTTCTTTAATTTTATAAGATACAGCAACTGTGTCACCAGCTTTGAATGCTGGGAAATTGCGTGTTTCTACTAATTCGTTTTCAATTTCTTTTAATCTATCCATGACTCAATCTTTATATCTTCTCCATAAATTGGGGGTGCAATATTACATAAAAAAGATGAAACAATACAATTATTCACAAAGTTTTCTTTAAAAAAATGTGACTCAATTATTTTGTGTTCGTAACTGTTTCTGCTTCGTATCCGAATAGTTCCAATTTCTTAATGGAATTAGCAACTTGAATCGGAACGTCATCTTCCCACATGGATGCTTGTGCTTTAATTTTAGACAATACATCATCCGATAGAATGTGCAATAATTTAGGGTCAAACTCTTTGAGCCCTTGAATTTTGTTATTGTCTTTCATAAACTGCAACAATCCATTGAGGTGTTTAGGAATCCGAACGTTTTCAAATTCATATAAATCGCCTGTTTCAACGTCGCGTGCTGGGTAAACATACAGTTTCACATTGTGACCAAATCCCTTTCCGAAGGCCTCTAATAATCCCCCTGGCAGATTCGTGTAGTATTTTTCATCAAACAATGTATGAAGGTTGTAAATCCCCAGAATTACACCCATCTTGTTCCCTTTCGCTATTTCGCTAAGGTATTGAACAACTTTGTAATATTTTAAGTAGTTGGAAATCATTACAGTGTATCCTAGTGACCCGAGTAACTCCGCCCTGTCAATGAAATCTTTATCAGAAATCATTCCATCCGCAGTAAGGTCTTTCAGTGTGAGTTCAAAAATTTCGGATACATTTTCTTTTTCAACTCCTTCTTCTGCTAGGTAACAATTTCGTGCCGCAGTAATCATGTCAATGTGAACCTTTGTTACAGGACGAAATCTTCCGCGCATGAGCAAAATATTTTTCTTATATAGAGCCGTTGCCGGTTGTAAAACATTTCCATCCTGATCAAACATAGTTGCTTCGGTTAATCCACGTTTTACAAGGTTTAAGGCTAAAATACGGTTGTCGACATGCATAAAGTCTGGCCCATCAACGCGCAACATATCAATTTCCATACGATCCCTTGGTAGTCGATGTACTAAACTATTCAAGAAATAGTCAAGATTGCCATCAGTATGAAAATAGGCTGCATGAATTAAATTCACGCCAAGAATTCCTAAAGCATCTTGTTGTGCTCTATTGCTCTGATCGTGCATCTTCACGTGTAAGACGATTTTGTTAGGAGGTGTGTTCGGATTTAATTGAAACTGAATTCCAACCCACCCCTGTCCTTGATTAGTTTTATGGTAATTAAGGGATTCAACGGTATTACAAAAAGCAAAGAACTTTGTGTTTTCGTGTCGGTCTTCTAAGTTGTTGTACATTGAATTGTACTCGGTATCTAACATTGTAACTAATCGCTCCTCACAAACATATCTGCTTGCCTTTCCATAAATGGAATCAGAAACTTTCATATCGTATGCAGAGTGTGAAAAGGCAATGGTACCTGAACTTCCGCCTGCTTTAAAAAAGTTGGCCGCTACTTCCTGACCGGCCCCAATCTCTGCGAAGGAACCATAAATGTCTGAGGTCAAGTTAATTTGTAAGGCTTTTTCTTCTGTTGTGAGTCTGCGCTGATCTATCATAATTCTCTACTCATAAATTTCGACCAAAGTAACAAAAATAGATGATATAAGGTTGCGTTTTCACATCAATAAAAGAATACTTTTTTCTTTGGCTAGGTCAATACTGGCATGCTTTCAACGCATGCAGAATAGTTTATGGTGCGCGAAAATCTGGATTGTTGATGAATTCGTAGTCCGTGAAGGTTTTTAGAAATGTTTTTAAGAGTTCACGTTCTTGAAGATCGAGTTGAACTCCACCTTGACTTGCGAATTCGATCATTGGGTCAATGGTGCTACTTTGAGTAATGCCAAAGGAATAATGCATAATAACTTCGTCTAGCGTTTCAAAACGTCCGTCGTGCATGTAGGGAGCTGTGAGTTCGATATTTCGCAAAGTGGGAACTTTAAATTTGCCTAAATCGTTTGTGTTACCCGTTACTAAGTAGCGTCCTTCATCGCTAAATGTGCCATCCAATCCATTGTTGGAGAAAAGATTAACATGCATTAATGGTCCGTCGTGACAATGCAAACAGTCACCTCCAGTCAAACTAAAAAACATGTCCATTCCAGCCCATTCTTCAACCGTTATAGAATTCATAATTGTTTGTTCTTCAGAAGTGAGTGGCAGACTGTTCTGTACTTTGTACATGACATCATATTTGGATTTTCCGGATATCATCGTCCTCAAAAATTGGGCAATCGATTTGGCTGTTTTTTCTTTGGTTATTCCTTCTTCTCCAAAAGCAGTGTAAAACATATCTGGATATAAGGGGTCTGCGGATAACCGGCTAACAGCTTCGGGCCAATCCAAGTGCATTTCAACAGGATTAGGAACTGGTTCTAAGATTTGCTCTTCTAGGGTGCCGGCTCTTCCATCCCAAAAGAAGTGTGTCTGCCATCCTAGATTTACCAATGCCATGGACTGCCGCGCTCCTGTAGCTCCATTCACGCCAACCGAAAATTGATTGGGATCTGAAAACCCTTGGTCAGCCTGGTGACAAGTGGCACAACTGACAGTATTGTCGAGGCTTAGTTGTTTGTCATAAAATAACTTTCTTCCCAGAGCAACGCCTTGCACCGTCATCGGATTATCCGCCGGAATGGGCATTTCAGGAAAATGGGAGGGAATATCAAGCTCATACGGGGTCATTGTTTCTCTCAAGAAAAGCTTATCCTTGCTACACGCAAAGAGAATAATTGAAAAGAGACTCCAAGCAATAATTTTATTCCACATGTGTTATTGTCCAGTTAATCCTTCAACAAAATTTTCAATAATTTTCGTGCTCAATGGTTCCTGACCAGGCATTGTATGCGAGGTGCGCTCAAGTTTGATGTCTACATTATGGTTTGTCCCGTTGAAGATTTTAGACATATCCAATGATAGCGTGGCTGAATGCAACGAATCGTTCACTTTTGTCCACGTTAGATTTGAAAATGTGATATCGCGCAATAGCGGATCCATTCCTACGTGATACAGAAAATTCATATCGAATACACCTGTTTGTGTGGCTGTAGTATCTGCTTTCCCCTCCACCATCAAAAAAATGTAACCGGGATTCCATCCCCAATGCATGTCGCCAGCATTCTGAATGTTCAATGGGTTGGTTAATGCAAGTCCTGCAGGATCTACATGATTTTCATCCGGGCCAACACCAACGTTTCCTGTTAGGGCACTGAACTTTGTGAAATCTCCAGGTCCCTCCCATATTAATGTTGGGTTGTTTTCAAATTTATATACCGCTGCATCTGAAAGGATTTCAGATCCATTCTTTAGGTTCGTTAAGATGAAATTCAATTTGGTAAATTGAACACTGTATCCTTCTTGGGTTTGATGGATGGTATTTAAGTCAAATGGTACACCGTCATAGTGCGTGGTTAACTCCAAACGAACTTTGTCAATAGGAGTTTGTGGTTCTTGCAATGCATCATCTTTACATCCCGTCAATCCTATTGTGCCTAATGCAAATAAAAAGTATAACTGCTTCATACTCCAAATATAACGAATGTTTGAACCAATTAGTTGTAACAAATGGCACATTTTGTTACGCAGCTTTCAATTTAGCCATTTTAGAACGTGCAAATTGACTTTCTGCGTAGGTGCGAGTTACTCTAAATTCTTTAACTTCTTCACTTGAAGGTAGTTCAAACATAGCTTCGGTAAGAATAGCTTCGCAAATGGAGCGTAACCCGCGTGCACCTAACTTGAAGTCAATTGCTTTGTTCACAATAAAATCAAGTGCTTCACCTTCAAACTTTAATTCAATTCCGTCTAGTTCGAATAACTTAATATATTGTTTGATGAGGGCATTTTTAGGTTCGGTTAAAATGCGACGAAGGCTTTTCGCATTCAACGGCTCGAGATATGATAATACAGGGAAACGTCCAATTAGCTCTGGAATCAAACCAAATGTTTTCAAGTCTGTCGGATTTATGAACTTTAGAAGGCTCTCTCCATCAATGCGCTCTTCCACTGAACTTGAGAATCCGATTGTTTGACGATTAACGCGACCTGCAATAATTTTTTCAATACCATCGAAAGCTCCACCACAAATGAAGAGAATGTTTTTCGTCTCAATTTGTATCATTTTTTGCTCTGGGTGCTTTCTTCCCCCTTGCGGTGGAACGTTCACTACGCTCCCTTCTAATAATTTCAATAGGGCTTGCTGAACTCCTTCACCAGATACATCTCTGGTGATCGAAGGGTTATCGCTTTTACGTGCAATTTTATCTATCTCATCTACGAAAACAATTCCACGCTCAGCTGCCTGCGCATTGTAATCTGCTGCTTGCAGAAGACGTGATAGAATGCTTTCTACATCCTCACCTACATAACCAGCTTCTGTCAATACGGTAGCATCTGCAATACAGAACGGCACATTTAACATTTTAGCAATGGTTTTGGCAAGTAACGTTTTTCCAGTACCAGTGCGGCCAACCAATACCACATTCGATTTGTCGATCTCAATATCGTCTTTTCCAACTTTCTGATTTAGACGTTTGTAATGGTTATACACGGCAACAGAAAGTGTCTTTTTTGCGTCGTCTTGACCAATAACATATTCATCTAGGTGTGCTTTGATTTCACTAGGCTTTTTCAATTGGACGGGAGAAAACTCTTCTTTGGATAAAGGGTTGTCATTAATTTCCTCTTTAACGATTGCTTGCGCTTGCATTATACAGCTGTCACATATGTGACCAGAAATCCCAGCAATTAGCATGCGGACCTGACTCCTTGGTCGTCCGCAAAATGAACATGTAGTTTCTTTTTTACTCATATAAAGTGCCAAAAAAAGGTCAACTAAGAAGATGACCTTTCTTGTTATTCGTTACAAAGATAATCTATTTTGTTTTTCTGACCAAAACTTCGTCTACCATACCGTAAGCCTTTGCTTCTTCAGAAGTCATCCAGTAATCGCGGTCTGAATCGTTGCTTACTTTGTCAAAATCTTGCTTAGAATGGTGTGCGATGATATCATAAAGCTCCTTTTTTAACTTTAAAATTTCTCGTGTTGTGATTTCGATATCGGATGCTTGCCCTTGTGCTCCTCCAAGTGGTTGGTGAATCATTACACGTGAGTGACGCAATGCAGTTCTTTTGCCATCTGCTCCGGCGCACAATAATACAGCTCCCATCGATGCCGCCATACCTGTACAGATTGTAGCAACGTCTGGACTAATGTATTGCATCGTATCGTAAATTCCCAAACCAGCATAAACTCCACCTCCCGGAGAATTTAAATAGATTTGGATATCCTTTTTTGGGTCAACTGATTCTAAGAATAGTAATTGAGCATTGATGATATTCGCAACTTGATCATTAATCCCTGTTCCCAAGAAAATAATTCTATCCATCATCAAGCGCGAAAAGACATCCATTTGTGTCATGTTCAGCTGGCGCTCTTCGATGATGTACGGAGTTAAAGAAGACTCAATATAACCATTTAAATGCATGCTACTCAAGCCTACGTGCTTTGTAGCGTATTTGTGAAATTCGTTTTTGTCGAACATAATTTTTTAGTTTCAATGTTAATGACGATAAAGATATAAATTAGGTTGGTAAGTTGAGGGAATGGATGGTTTTTTTATTTTGAAAATTAGTTAACCGAAGGTTGTTGCAGGTAGAAGGTTTTAGGTTGAAAAGGACTTCGTTTTGTTTGTAGGCTTATTTTCATTTGTAGAAGCAAAATTTTTTCGCCCCTAAAAATGTTGGTTGGCATTTAGCGTGCAACCTTCAACCTGCAACACGTTTTAACTACTTCGTATACTCCAATTGTAGTCTCCCGCTCAACTTGAAGAGTTCTAAATATACATCAATACGCTGGTACAGATTGTCGTAATAACTCATTGCGGCGTTGAGGTAGTTGTTTTGCAAGGTGGTGAGCTCAAGACTATTAATGCTTCCCAAGGCATACCGGTCTTTTCCAATTTCAAATGCTTGACGGGCGTATGTGGCATTAAGTTGGGATAGGTTGACAA
Source organism: Crocinitomicaceae bacterium (assembly GCA_023264075.1). Classification (GTDB taxonomy): domain Bacteria; phylum Bacteroidota; class Bacteroidia; order Flavobacteriales_D; family Crocinitomicaceae; genus JALQTG01. The sequence continues at coordinate 3,149 of JALQTG010000009.1, read as the reverse complement.
GTTGGTTACGCACTTCCCAAATCCCATATAAATTCAAGGCCGAATTGGTTAGTTGTTGTTCAAAATCTTGACTACTCAAAGCGGCAATTTCTTCTTGAATTTTTGATACTTCAACGGCGCGCTGGTTTTTCCAATTGTTGAATAGGTTGTAGCGCACTGAAATATTTCCAAAGTAATTCACTTGTTGTGTCTCTGCACTCAAATTAACGGAACCACTGATGGAACGGAAAGATCCAAAGCTGGGGGCCGCGCCCAATTGAAGGGAAATAACCGGGTACAAGAACGAGCGCTGGAGCTGGGTCCCGGTTTTTGTGAGTTCTTGATTGATGAGTTGATTCTTGAGGTTTTGATTATTTGACCGCATTTCCTCGAGTAATTCATCTTTACCAAACGGATTTAAAAGTTTTGTGAGTGAATCAGTAAGCACAGGTAATCGATTGTTTTCAATTTCATCTATACCAACATTCATCAATAGCAATAGGTTCCGCGAAGCATTTTCGAAATTAATACGTTGCTGTATGACATTGATGGAGTCCGTGAAAAGTTGATTGTTCAACTGCATCAGGGCAAGACTGTTGGTTTGGCCATACTCTTGCTTAACCTCTTCGTAAGCAACTTGTTGCTTCGATAGGTCATACACTTCAGAGAGTAACTCTAATCGCATTTCTTGGACTAAAGCATTGTAATATGCTTTCAATACATCGGATGCTGTGTTTTCAATCAGAATCATGGTGTTTCCACGCGATTGATCTTCAAGTTGTTCCAGGCGTTGCTTCGACATCTTTACAGCAAGACCAGCAAAGAGGTTCCAATTGGCATTGATGGAAGGATTGATTTGTCGTGAAGCTAATATCCCTGGTGTAAACGTAAATGGGTTGTTCGTGTTGTCAATAATAGAGTTGCCGAAAGTAGCCGCTAAATCCACTGTTGGAAACAAGCCCGCTTCTGACCATTTATTATTCTTTTCTGCTATTTCAAGTTGTTTCGATGCGATTTGCATTTGGAAATTATTTTCCAATGCAATGATGACAGCACCTTCTGCAGAAAGTTTTTGCTGTGAGAATCCAAGAAAGGTTGCCCATGCAACTACGAGCGTTACATATATTCTAGTCATTTCTAAAGGCTTTTTCATTAACGTGACTCTGTGTTTTTAAAACGGATTCTACTTCCAAATGTGTAGGTTTTTTACCTTTCCAAAACCAAGTAAAGAATCGCTTAACATCATTTCCAAATAGAATTGCTGCTGGAAAAAAACCAAGGATAAAAAGCGTTCCAAACAACACCCCAAAAGCAATTGAGACAGCCATTGGAATGAGAAACTGTGCTTGCATGCTCTTTTCAGCAATTAAAGGTAGGAGTCCTGCGACCGTAGTAATGGTGGTTAAAAGAATAGGTCTGAAGCGGGATATCGATGCTTCATAACTCGCATCCCAACTAGAATACCCTTCAAGGATTAACTGATTATAGCGATCCAAGAAAACGACAGCATCATTAATCAAAACCCCAAGTAATGCAATCATACCGAATACACTCAACACGGAAACAGGAATTCCGACAATGCCGTGTCCAAGAATTGCTCCAGCAACTCCCGCTGGAATAACTAGAAGTATCAAGAAGGCTTGGAAAACGGATGTGAAATGAAGGGAAATAACAATACACATCACCACAATCACAATCATCGTCATGTACATCATGGAATTTCCAGTTTTTTGACTCCGTTCGAATTGTCCCATTTTGGCAAACTCAACATTTGGGAATACGGCAGCTATTTTTGGTATTACCTCATCGCTAATGCGGGTATTGAACACGGCAACAGAGTCAGGGTATTTTGACGTAGCATCCACTTTTATTTGCCGCTTTCCGTCCCTGCGTTTTAAACTGACAGGTCCGCGTCCCACGGTGAATTTCGCAATCTTGTTCAATGGAATAGCCATCCCTGTAGGTGTCTTAACACGCATGTCTTGTAGGTCGACAAGTGACTGTCTATCTTTTTCTGGATAACGAATCCATACTTTTACTTCATCCGTTCCGATTATAAGTCGCTGTGCTTCCCTACCAAAGAATCCGTTCCGTATTTGGGCAACGACCTCTGCTTTTCCAATACCGTAGATTTCGGCTTGTGGAAGTAATTCGACATATACTTCGCTCTTTCCGTCCGGGAAATTATCTTTCACGTTTTGGATGCCTTCCATTTTTACAAGTTCATCCCTGAACAGATTTCTAGCTTTGTCCAGCTCCTTCGGGTCTTCCGACGATAGTCCAAATTCCACGTCAGCACCAAATCGATTGAAGCCACCTACGAAAAATTCTTTGGTCAGTTTTCCTTCTGGAAGTGCATTGATTCTTCTAATTACCCGATTGGTCAATGTGTCCAATGGTGTGTCAACGTCTTCTGAGTTGTAATAAACATTGAGCATCCCAGTATGATTACCAAATTGACCAAGATTCATCGTAGATCCGATGTTACTCGTAAAATACGAAATCATCTCATCTCCAGTTTCAGCCTTGATTTTCTCATTTTCTTCAAGAAGAATACGTGTGGAAAGAGCAAGGAAATCTCTTGTTTTCTGCTTAGCATCTCCTGGGGTGTATGCCACCTCGATGTTAAAGAAATCAGGCGGAATATTCGGAAAGAAGGTCGCACCTATTTTTCCTCCAGCTAAGAGCATTATTGTTGTTACCGTAAAGATCAAAGGAATGTAAAAGGCAATTCTTCGCAGTTTGAAATATTTTCCACGGATCACATACTTTTCCGAGAGGAAAAAGGTAACCAGGTCTTTAAACACAACATCGCGAACACCTCGAATAAAAACATCAGCACCTTTTCGTACATTTCTTTCCACAGGAGAGTTAGAGAATCCATTAAATACCATTACAGCTCCTAAAATGATGATGCTGAAAGGAAACAAAATGGCTCCTAGGTTAAAGGTTGTTGGTATAAGACGAGTGCCGATAAAAATAACGATAATTCCTGCAACAATAAATGAAAGTCCCTTTAACAAGTTAAGGTTCAGAGTTTTTTGTTCAGAAAGAATTTTCTTGCTTGCTAAGTGGGAGGGAAGAATGAAAAACGCTTCAAAAAGTGAAAACCCAAGGCAAGCGAGGAAGCCTCCGGGGGAGGCGTGGGCGCAGGGGAGCCGACCATGGCA
>JALQTG010000041.1 GCA_023264075.1 Crocinitomicaceae bacterium | reverse complement strand
TGATGGGAGAATCTACCTTGTTATCCATCCGCAGCAGAACTATAGACATGCACCCCATGAATAAACTGAAAATAGAAGAAGAAGGAACATACTTCAAATTCATAACTATTTTCATTCCTGTGCTCTTCGTGTTAATTCTTGGAATTGGTATCAGTATTTGGAGAAAAAGACGATTTGCTAAAAAATAGCCTCATGAAAAAAATTATCATTTTACTTATTGGTACACTTTCAATTATCGCTTTGGGGTATATTGCGATCAACTTATCAAAAAGTGAAAAAGTTTCAGGTGACCTAAGTTTAATTGACTTTGCCATCGAAGACACCGCAAGTGTTGATAAGATTGAGATTTACGATTCCTATACCGATGAATCTTTCACAGTTGTGCGTTCACCAGAAGGAACCTGGGTAGATAAGAACGGTAACTGCGTTCAACAGGAGCTTCCGAAAATAATGCTTGAAACATTCCTAAAGGCTACGCTTAAAGGATACGTACCGAAAGGTGCAACAGAAAATATGTATAATTTATTGATGGCAAAGCACAAAGCAGTTAAGATTTATCAACATGGAAAATGGACCAAAACATGGTATGTCGGACATCCCACACAAGACCATAACGGTACCCATATGCTTCTTGAGACACCAGATATTAAAAGTGATAATCCCGTCATAATGAGTATGCGCGGTTTTTACGGCATACTTGAACCACGCTTTCACGCGGATGCCAAACAGTATCAATGCTCCTTCTTATTTTCTTTTGACCGAAAAGAACTTAAAAGTGTAGAGGTAATCAACCGTATTGTCCCCGAAGAAAGTTATAAAGTTGAATTAACTAACGGCAGCTACTCTGTTACTTCGAACGGCAGACCATTGAACGGAATAGTGCAGGATAATTTAATTTTTTACATGAATGGATTTAAAAACATCCACTTCAATCAACCTAATTATACCCTGAGCGATAAAGATATCCTAGCAATGAAAGCGAAACCAGCAGATTATGAGCTCAACATAACTGGCAATTCTTCTACCTATGAGCTTGACCTATATCGTCGTTTAGATCCCGAAACAAGCCCCGACACATTGCTTTATGACCAAGACTATCTCTGGGGGGTATTACCACACGGTGAAGTGGTGCGTATGCAGTATTATGTGGTAGGACCTTTAATTGAAGGTCAAACCGTATTTGTCGATAAGTCCGTTAACAACTAATTCAACATTTTATTTGTAATTGTACTGAAAAAAGTATATTTGTTTTCAGTAATTTTAACCTGTATAAAATGAATTTTGTTGTATCAAGTTCAACGTTATTAAAGCACTTACAAACAATTAGTGGAGTTCTAACCACGAGCAACTCATTAGCTATTTTAGATAATTTTCTATTCCATATTTCAGATGGAATCTTGAATGTGTCAGCATCTGACTTAGAAACAACAATGAATACTTCGCTTGCTGTTGAAGCTAATAATTCTGCAAAAATTTGTGTCCCAGCTAAGCTACTCTTAGATGTGCTTAAAAACCTCCCTGACCAACCGTTAACCTTTTCTATTGAAGATAACTTCTCCATTGAAATTTCGTACACAAACGGTAAGTCAAAAATGGTAGGATTTAATGGAGATGATTTTCCAAAACTACCTGATGTAGAAAACACTACAAGCATCGTTGTAAAGGGAGAAATCATTTCCTCAGCGATCAATAAGACGCTCTTTGCAACTGGAACGGACGACCTTCGACCAGTGATGAGCGGTGTATTCTGTCAATTTTCTCCAGAAGACATCGTTTTTGTTGCGACGGATGCACACAAGCTAGTGCGCTACAGAAGAACTGATTCACAAGCAACAGGAAGTTCGTCTTTTATATTACCGAAGAAAGCATTGAATCTATTAAAAACGACGTTAAAGGGAGATGAAGAGGTGAAATTAGAGTACAATGATTCAAATGCTATTTTTACGTTTAATGATATTGTCTTGACATGTCGATTGATTGATGGAAAATATCCAAACTACGAAGCGGTAATCCCCAAAGAAAATCCAAATGTCCTAACTGTGGATCGTTTATCTTTGCTCAGTACTTTAAAGCGTGTTTCGATTTTCTCTAATAAAACTACCCATCAGGTTAAAGTGAAAATAACGGGGTCAGAATTAGCTATATCCGCAGAAGACCTAGACTTCAACAATGAAGCAAACGAACGTCTTACTTGTAGTTATGATGGAGAAGATATGGAAATTGGATTCAACTCTCGATTCTTACTGGAAATGCTTAACAACTTGGAAACTGACGAGATTAAATTATTAATGAGTCAACCGAACAGAGCGGGAATAATAGTTCCAGCAGATACAGACAACGAAAATGAAGATGTATTAATGCTCGTTATGCCAGTTGTTATCAATAGAAATTAAGGTTACTACTACATTAAAAGAGGCTAGTTCTAATGAACAACCTCTTTTAATTGCCCAAAAAGAGCATCCCCGACTTAGTTTTCGATATATTTTTATGTAGCTTTAAGCATGAAAATAAAAGTAGCTGCTCTATCCATTTTGCTCTTCGGAATGACGTTCCTTTTTAATGGGTGTATAACGCCCTATGAACCAATAACCACCTTCGAAGAAGTGCACCAACAGCAAGAAAAGAAAATAGAGCAACATGTTCAGCACTCCATTCGACAGTCTTCAGACTCGGCAGGTATTTACGAATCGCTTGCCTTTGGTGAACTATATGTATATAAACCACAAATTTTTTATACGTTAGACTCTCTTTATACCATCAAAGACAGTTTGATTCGCACAAACCAACAACGCGAAATAATCATATCTAATCTTGAACTTTACATTGAAGAAAACCAAATCGCTGCGCGACAACAAATGGATGAAATTCGCTACGAAAAAGAGCATGTTTATTGTGTTCGCGGAGATCAATACCATACCATACGATCAGAAATCTTTTATTTGGACCATATGGACTCTGTACTTAGTGTATATCGTAAATTCAATTTTTCTATTCCTCGTTCAAGTTTCAATCAATACAAAAATTACTTATTTGAGATGCATTTCACAACACCACGAGAGCTATATATCTCAACTGCAGAAAGAGATTTTATTCGACTATTCAAGATCAAAGAAATGGAATTATACGGTACTGATGAGCATGAACCATTTCTGCGTCATACATTGCAATTAATGAACCTGGCTAGTACCATCAATACAATTGATTACGTCGCACTAACTAAATCCATAGCAAGTACATTAATCACTCAAAAATCACCTGAAACTGAAATTAAAGAAATTGGCGCATTAATTGTTAGTGAGAACCAGGCTAAACAAGTAATAGGGTATGAAATCCCTGTCACCTGGAAAGACAGCAAAACCGCTCAAGGAACTATCACTTCTATATTAGAATTTGACCCTTACTTGCGCCTCTTAAATTTAACTGAAACGAAAAATCTCTAAACATATGAAACTTATTACCGCTGCATTGTTATTTCTATTATCGAATAGTACTTTTGGCCAAGTATCTGAACCTAACAATTCGGATAAAGCTATTATTATACGTTCAGTAAAAGAATGGGCTGACACCACCTTTTTCAAGTATGACGAACCCCGCTTCGAAAACTTCACAGCACACTACACAGATGAATACATCATTGCCTCACTCCGAACTGGTTCTATTGAAAAAAGTATTAAGCGACTGGTTACTTCCAAGGAAAAAGGAACATACACAGGCTCTGAAGAAGAATATAGCACAACACTGAAAGACTTGGAGCAGCGAAAAGAAGAGTCACAAATTGCACTACTTAATTTTACTCCAAAAGTAACCCATTACACTGTGGTTTTCTGGGCCAACATCAAATTAGATTCAGGAATTTATAACTATGTCAAACATGATATTCAACTGAATCCATTATTTGAAGTAGTTGGAAGTGAAATTACAGGTAATATCGGTGACAATTCCAAAGGAACCATCATTTACAAATAACATGTGGATCCTAGTGGTAAAAACATTTTCCCGGTTTACCCAGAGAGAAGGACAATGCGGCACCAAAGGTACTATACCAATCTTTGGTAGCACTATTCCCTCTAGGTCCGTAAGCGCGTGTTTCACCAAGGCTTCTATCTGCTAATTGCACTGCCAAGTTTCCATTTTCCACCAGCAATTCATCTGTATTTACATAACTACCACCGACATCATCCAAGTAATCAGTAAACATCTTTCGCAATCCATATTCTACGGAAAAAGCTATTCTCTTCGAGATATTAATTTTAAATCCGACACCAAATGGTATGACCATCTGAGTCAATGAATAGGGGGATTTATTATTCAATGAACTTCCTTGACCTTCTGTCCCTAGAGGTTGAAGGTCGATTAACTCTCCATTGTATTCTGCTTGAGGATTGATTCGTGACACCCCCAGTTCGATGAACATGTAGGGCGTAAAAAAGTACTTCATATCCCCAAGTTTATAATTTAGGTAATTGAATTCAATTCCACTTCCTAACTCCCAAATATCCGATTGAAAAGACAAATTTCTCGATTGATGAATACCAATATCTGAATCCGCATCATCAGCATTCACATGAGCATAGGTGAAGTTTGCCCGCAACTCAAGACGCGAATTTACATAGTAACGATAAATCAATCCCCCTGATAAATTGGTGTTTTTAAAATGTCCGTATTGATTCAAATCTCCGATATAGTAAGAACCTCCCCCGGTCATTCCTAAAGCTGATAGCGAACGAAAATTTTCGCTCTGCCCAAACACACTAAAAGCAAAAAGGGTGACAAAAAAATATAAAACGACTCTATTCATTGGTATCACAACGTAAAAAAACATTTTTTAGTATTCATTCCGTTTATCGAGGCCCCACATCATTTTATTCCGAATGGTATCGAGGAAATTATTCTCTTCAAATTTGATTACATTAATCATGAAATCTGCCTTGTGTAAAGTAACCATGGTACCATTCTTAACCGCTTTGGAATGAGAGTCGAGTGTAAGCAAATATTTACGATCCCTACCTTCTACTGTCAATTCAATCGGCATGTGATCAGGAACTACAACTGGACGAACATTTAGGTTATGTGGTGCAATGGGAGTAAGTATATGAACTGCACAACCAGGTGTAATTATAGCCCCCCCACAACTCAATGAATAGGCCGTCGAACCAGTTGGGGTAGATGCTATTAATCCATCGGCCCAGTATGAATTTAAATATTTACCATCAAGACTGGCGTGAACTGTAATCATCGATGAAGTATCCTTCTTATGCACAGCTAATTCGTTAAATGCAAACTTATCTTCACCAAAAATATCCTCTTCCGTTTCTACCCGAAGCAGAGAACGTTTTTGAAAAACATATTCCTTCTTGATTACCATGTCGAGCGTGCGTTCTAAATGCTCAACGGGGGTATTCGCCAAAAAACCTAGACGCCCAGTATTTATTCCCATCACGGGAATCCCACTGGAACGGATAAAACTTACCATTTTTAGAAATGTTCCATCCCCACCAATAGAAATGGCTAAATCAATCCCCGTGCTTAGATCCTTGTAACTGCTAAACTCATCTGACTTTATACCAAGTCCTATTCTTTCGATAAGCTGCTTGCGAAAATCAGATTCTATAACAGCATTCCATCCCAATCTTTCCAAGTGCTCAAAAAATTGACGCAAAAAGGGCTCATCTTTTTTAACAAGCTTTCTACAATATATAGCTACATTCATGGATTAGATGTTTAGGTACTTCATTAATTCGTCGTACCTATTTTTAAGATCTTCCTGATAATCACTCTTCTGAAAAGATGCTTTTACAATATAATCATAGCGTTCGAACGAACGAATAATTCTCGATAATTCAATTTGATTGATTTTCAGTGTAAGTTCTAACTTTTTAGAGTTGGGATGCGAAGTTATAAAACTACTCAACACCTTTGCGTTTTCACTTTCAACAATTTGGGCGATATGCGCAAGCGAATAGTCTAATTCATTAATTTCAAGAACGATTATCCCACCTACTTCTTTGATACTCCCTGTATTCGCGATGCGCTGCATGAGCTCAATCACGGAAATACAACCTAAATAATTCTCTTCATTATCCAGCACAGGAAGAACTGTGATGTGCTCATCAGAAACCTTAGCGAGTACCTCGTAAACGTGAGAACTACCAAAGACGTATGGTCGAGGCAAATGATCGAATAACTCGTGTAATGTTTTGGAAGAATCATTTTTATCTAAAACATCATCTTCCGACAATAATCCGACAAAGTTGTCAAATTTCATGACCGGTAAATGCTTCACCTTAAATTCCTCCATCCACTGCAAAGCCAAGTCCCCACTATCCGTATGTTTCAACGGGGGGATTTCTTCAGATATTAGTTCAATCGCTATCATTGTCTTCGACCAAAGTAGTAATTCTACGTGAAACTGTATAACTTTGTAACAACAAAAATAGTACATCAAATGACGAAATTAAGTGTCAATGTAAATAAAATAGGAACCCTACGGAATGCACGTGGAGGCAACACTCCAAATGTATGTAAAGTTGCGGCTGATTGTGAACGATTTGGCGCGGACGGGATAACGGTTCACCCAAGACCAGATGAACGACACATCACCACGCAGGATGTGTACGACCTTAAATACGTTGTGACAACTGAATATAACATTGAAGGATATCCGGATGCGCGCTTCATGGCGTTGATTAAAGATGTAAAACCTGAACAAGCTACCCTGGTTCCCGACCCTCCACATGTAATTACCTCAAATGCCGGATGGGATACGAAAAAACATGCTTCGATGCTAACTGAAATTTGCAATGAATTGCGCTCATTAGGAGTCCGCTCATCTATTTTTGTCGATACCGATTTATCCAATATTGAAGGAGCAGCACTGGTCGGGGTTGACCGTATCGAATTATACACTGGACCTTACGCAGAACAGTTTCCTGAAGACAAAGAAAATGCTATTCGACCCTACGTGACTGCTGCAAATCGTGCCAGAGAACTTGGCTTAGGCATAAACGCTGGACACGATTTAAGTTTAGAAAACCTCGCCTATTTCAAAGCTGGTATTCCATTTCTTAAAGAAGTCAGCATCGGTCACGCACTCGTATCTGATGCACTTTATCTTGGATTAGAAAACACAGTAAGGATGTATAAAAAACGATTAGAATAATGGAGTTGTATTACAAGACCTTTGGTAAGGGTAAGCCATTGATTATCCTACATGGACTATTCGGCTCTTCTGACAACTGGTTGACACATGCCAAAAAACTATCAGATTATTTCTGCGTCTACCTTGTCGATCAGCGCAATCATGGTCATTCTCCTAGGAGTGATGAATTCAGCTATGAATTAATGGCTGATGACTTGCACGAGCTTATAGTGAAAGAAAACCTAACAGACATTATTCTTATGGGCCATTCGATGGGTGGAAAGACAGCGATGCTTTACACCCAGCAACATGAAGCAATCGTGGAAAAATTGATAGTCGTGGACATGGGAGTAAAATCCTACCCAATACATCATGACCGAATACTCGAAGGGCTCAATGCGATCAATTTGAATGAGGTAACGACCCGTTCTGGTGCGGACGAACAACTGAAAAACTATATTGAAAACTATAGTATTCGACAGTTTCTATTAAAAAACCTTTATTGGGTTGAAAAAGGACAACTAGGTTGGCGAATTAACATCCCTGTTCTAGAGAAGGAAATGCCAGTTATTGTGAGCGCCCTACCATTTAAGGAGGTATTTACTGAAACTTTGTTTATGCGCGGAGGACAATCTAATTATATCCTTGAGGAAGACGAGGGTCAAATTCTAACATACTTTCCTATTGCGGAAATACATACCATTGAGCGCGCGGGGCATTGGATTCATGCCGAGGCTCCTGAAGAGTTCATAGAGGAAGTGCTAGGATTCTGTGTTCGTTAGCAACAATTTTCTTAAATATTCATCCATAAAAAAAGGCAATCGTGTTGATTGCCTTTTTTAGTCTCTAATATCTCTTATTCACCTCCCTCTTGTTGAGCAGGAGCAACTTCAACTGGAGCCGTCCAATCCATTCGCACCACTTCCGCTTCTGTACGACGGTTGTACTGATGAAGTTGTTCAAACAACTCTTTGTTTGAACCTTGAAACTGATTGATGAATTTTTCAGTCAATAAAACCTCCTCAAACTCGACATCGCCTGCTGGCTTCTTAACACGGTAGGCATCCCCCACTTTGTAAATTGTTCTTGGTGAATTCTCACCTTTCCCAACAGCTACCAAACGACTTGGATTAACTCCTTTTTCTTGAACAAGATAATCTACACATGATTGAGCACGACGTTGAGCAAGATCTTCATTCGATTTAGCCGAGCCACGTGAATCTGTGTGCGACAATAGTTTTAATACCATTCCAGGATATTCTTGCAGTAATTCATATACATAGTTCAGGGAGTCTTTAGAGTTAATTTGTCCCTCAATAATCTGAAGGACCGCAGAACCCAAATCGTAGCGAACTTCAGGAAGTACAATCGGTTTTTTAGCCAAAAGACCCATTTCAATGATAAAGTTTTGATCAAATTCAAGTCCTACAGTTGTAAAAGTCTCCGAATCTAAATTCTCGTGATATCCATCCTTAATACCTAAACGAATGGAGTATTCAGCTTCTTCATTGATAAATCGATCGCCATTTGGTTGTTTATCCCAGAAAACCGTTCCTTGAGAATTTGTGACCCCTTTGAACGTTCCTCCACCTTTTTGAGTAACTTCAACTGTTACACCATCAATTTTCTCAGTTGAACCTACTTCACTAACAATGACTTTCAAATCGAACAAGTTTGGAGGCAAGTTATATGACCATAAGTCGTCTAAGTTCTTCACGCCTTTCGCTCCATTTCTGTTCGATGAGAAATAACCATTTCTTTTGTCTATTTCAAGCAGATGAAAATCATCTTTATCTGAATTTAGAGGAGTCCCTAGATTGATTGGTGAGGACCACTTATCCGAATCCCCTTGTTTTGCAGCGCGAAAAATATCCAATCCTCCAAGACCAGAAAGACCGTTTGAGGAGTACAATAAATCACCATTCAACCCGAAAGTTGGGAATAATTCGTCACCAAGAGTATTAATCTCTGGACCAAGGTTAACTGGAGTTGTCCAAACATCCTCTTTCTTTTTGTAGGTAGTCATCCACAAATCCATACCCCCGATACCACCAGGCATGTCACTAGCAAAAATCAACGTCATTCCATCCTCACTTGGACAGGGATGCCCAATACTTATTGAGTCAGAAACTGAAGGTTTGTTTTCAGCTCTTTGAAATTCAAGACGAGATGGAATTTCCCATGCCTTTCCTTTTGCATTACTTATCCATATTTGGCACCCTAAATTTCTTTTTTTCTCATTTGGGCATCTTGTAAAAAACATTTTTTTGAAACGACCGTCAAAAGCCATTGTCCCCTCATTGTATTCAGTATTTATGCTATCACCACTTGCAAATAGAACAGGCTCTGTCCAGTTTCCCTTTTTATCAAACTCAGCCTGCCAGATGTTAAAATAAGGCTCACCAATTACTGGATCTATCCCTCCACCCACTGGTGCTTTACGTGTCGAACCGAATACAATCACATTTCCTTTTCGGTCTGCAATTGCAGGAGCCATATCAATGTTGTCCGAATTTACTTTGAATTCATTTTTTACAGAAAAACGAGTTCTGTTATCTTTCAATACAATTGCCTTGTTCATACTTGCCAATGCATTTTCTGCGCGCTTGTCAAGAGGAACTAATTCAAGAAAGGACTGATAATTAGTTTTTGCTTTTTCGTACTCCCCGAGTTTTCTATACAATTCTGCAATTTCGAAATACACGATTGGTTC
>JALQTG010000034.1 GCA_023264075.1 Crocinitomicaceae bacterium | reverse complement strand
TTCTCATAATGTTCGTCAATGATGGGAGAAACTTCTTTCTTTACCCAGGCTCTCGCAGTATCACGAATGAGTTTGTGCTCATCTGTTAACAAGTCATCTAACAGGTAGTAATCAGGGTGTGTATACAAATCGGATTTCATATCTTTCTTTTTAAAAACTGCACAAAAATAGGTAAATAATTCACTTTTTTAACGAATAGCAGCTTCAAGTTCAGACATATTGTATTTTTGTAACCAACAATGCATGCACTAAATTTATTTCTTTTACAAGCAGGGACGCAGGAAGGTAGTTATTTGCTCGATCCTAGAGTGATGTGGTATCCCTCTTGGGTGATTTATGCCGTTGTATTAACCGTCGCGTTGGTAGGTGTTGTGCGCGTGGTAAATCAAGACTTGATTTGGGGAGTGTTTACTTGTCTTTTTGTGCGCCCTTCCTCTTCTACTAACTTTAGGGAGACCATGGGGATTATGGGTAAAACGTATTGGTTGTTGGTACTCAATTATGCCATTATCTCCAGTGTATTCGCTCTTCTGGTGATTCAGCGGTTAGCACTTGAATGGCATCCTTTGTATATCCTGGCACCTATGATTATTTTTCTTCATCCGATAGTAGCACTTATGATAACGAGTTTTTTCACTGGTGAGTGGCGTCGAATGCGTGAAAACATTCAAGTTATTAATATGAGTTATCAATTGATGGGTTTGGTTTTGATACCACTTACCATTATATTATTATTAAATCCAGCATTTTTTTATCAGATTGCGTATGTTGGAGCTATTATTTTTTGGGTGTTTTATGTAGTTCGGCTCTATCGTGGAGCGAGTTATGCGATTCAGAATAATATTCCTTGGTATTATATAATTTTATATCTTTGCAGCCTAGAAATTATACCGTTAGCAGTTTTTTATAAACTTATAACGTAATTTGATAGAGCTAATTGTTGAATAAAATACTGCGATTTTGAGCATTAAGACGATACTAGTTTCTCAGCCTAAACCTGACAATGATAAAAATCCTTATCAGGCGTTAGCGGAAAAACATAATTTGAAAATTGATTTTCGTCCTTTTATTCATGTAGAAGGTGTGGATAAGTCAGAATTTCGCACGCAACGGGTCGATTTAGCGCAGAATACGGCTGTTATTATGACTTCAAAAACGGCAGTGGATCATTATTTTCGCATTGCAGAAGAATGTCGTTTCGAGGTTCCAACAACGATGAAGTTCTTTTGTATTTCTGAGGCAGTGGCCTATTATCTTCAGAAGTATGTTGCCTATCGTAAGCGTAAAATATTTCATGGAAAGCAAACCATCCAAGATTTGATGGAAGCGATGAAAAAACATAAAAAGGAGAAATATTTACTTCCTTGTTCAGACATTCTTCGCGATAGTATTCCTGAAACCCTTGATAAATTTGGTATTGATTATACTAAAGTAGTGCTCTATAAAACAGTAGCTTCTGATTTGTCAGATTTGGAAGATGTTTACTACGATATGCTTGTATTCTTTTCTCCATCCGGAATCGAATCGTTATTGAAGAATTTTCCTGATTTTAAGCAAAACGATACATTGATAGCTGCTTTTGGTCCAACGACGGCGAAGGCAGTGGTAGATAATAATCTTCGATTGGACGTTCACGCTCCTCAACCTCAAGCTCCTTCAATGACCATGGCTATTGAAAACTATGTGAAGGACGCAAAGAAGAGGTAACGCTGGTCACTTTACTTTCTTAAAAATTGTTACTGTACTCCTTTAATTCGGTTGCCGTATTAATTTTTTTTATTTTTACACTGTATATTTTAGGCCATGCAGAAAAATAAGGATACTTCAAATCCCTCCAAGAGACTTAATAAAAAAACGAGCAATGTACTTATCCTAATTGTATGGATGGTTGGCTTGTTGCCTTTATTTGGTATCCTTTATCTTCGCTATGTAAAAACTGAGGGGGGTAATTTGCCTTCTGTGGCTATGCTCGAGAATCAAGAAGAGATGTTGGCGACTACCGTTTTTGCAGGAGATGGAGTGACGGAACTCGGGAAATACTGGAAAGTGAATCGCACGAGTGTTCACTACAATGAAATTTCTGCTAATGTGATTGCAGCACTCGTTTCTACGGAAGATGAACGCTATGAAGAGCATTCTGGAATTGATGCGAAAGCTGTGGGGCGTGCATTGGTAAATATGGGGAAAGCCGGTGGGGCCTCCACGATTTCACAACAGTTGGCGAAACTAATGTTTACCTTGAAAGAGCGTGATGATAAAAGAAATGCGCAGTTGGAGGGTAAGGAAGAAACCCAAGAGGAGCGTACAATGCGAGGAATGGGGAAATACGAAAAACGATTTTACGAGAAAGTAAAGGAAAACATTATCGCCCTTCGATTAGAAAACCGCTACACCAAAAAAGAAATTATAACCATGTATTTGAATCAATTTGATTTCTTATACAATGCGGTGGGAATCGCTTCAGCAGCAAAAGTCTATTACAATAAAGAACCAAAGGACCTCTTGGCGGAAGAGGCTGCTATGTTGGTGGGGATGTGTAAAAATCCTGGTTTGTATAACCCTTACGGATATAAAGTAAAGAATTATCGCAGGAAAATCGCTCTAGAAAAAGGAGTGACAGTTGATGCGGTGTCGGATGATGAGGTAAAAGAACGAAAAGAGAAGGATTCATTGCGTGCAGTTGAACGAAGAAATACAGTACTATATAAATGGTATGAGAATTCTGAGAAAAACAACCCAGCCCTAACGGCAAAGATAACGAAGGAAGAATACGATAGTTTAAAACAAATTCCTCTTTATACGAACTATCAAACAGTAGATCATAAAGAGGGACTTGCGCCCTACTTCAGAGAGTCACTAAGAAATGAAGTGCGCTCTTTGTTGACTGAAAAAAATGAGGATGGAACCCTTAAATATGCCAAGCCAGATGGCAGTCCCTATGATATTTATGAAGATGGGTTGAAGATTTACACGACCATTGATTCGCGAATGCAAGAGTATGCCGAACAGGCGGTTGTAAAGCACTTGGGTGAGACCTTACAAGGACATTTTTCCAAGAACAATGCGCGTACAAAGCGTTATCCTTTTGATAACCGAATTCCAGAAGAAACCGTGAATCAATTGTTGAATTCGGCACTAAAGCGTTCAGAACGCTATCGGAGAGGAATTCAGGCGGGTCGATCAGATGAAGATGTGCGCAAAGAATTTAATGAACCGACTGAAATGAAGGTTTTTTCCTGGAATGGGGAAATTGATACTGTTATGACTCCATTGGATTCTATCCGTTATTACAAAAACTTTTTGCGTACTGGGTTAATTTCGATTGAGCCCCAAACTGGATTTATTAAGGCATGGGTCGGTGGTGCGGATATACATCATTTTGGATACGATCACGTGAAGCAGGGGAAACGGCAAGTAGGATCTACGATTAAACCATTTATTTATTCTGCTGGACTACGATTTGGAGTCCTGACATCTTGTGAAACAACACCTAATATCGAGTATTGTGTGGATGTACAAACAGGACCTAAGCCAACGGATATGACCTCTTGGTGTCCTCAAAATGCCGGGGTTGATATGAATGGAGAACCGATTTCTTTTCGGAAGGGGTTAGCACAATCGATGAACAATATAACTGTAGCCGTGATGGCGCGCATGGGAGGTACCGCTGGTCCTGCTGCTGTTGCTAAGTTGATGCGCGATCTGAACATTGAAATTCGTGATGAGGATGTAGTGCCGGCAATGTGCTTAGGGGTTATGGATTTGTCCTTATTGGAAATGGTCGGTGCTCAATGTGCTTTTGTGAACAAAGGAATTTATAACAAGCCGACTGCATTGATGCGTATAGAAGACCGAAATGGGCATTTGATCTATGAAGCAATACCACATTCCAAAGAGGTGATGTCTGAGGAATTGGCATACGCTACAGTGGATATCATGAAAGATGTGATTAATGGAGGTACTGGTGGTAGCTTGCGTGCAGCTTGGAGGCCTTGGGGAGGGATTACTTACCCAATGGCAGGAAAAACAGGTACGACACAAAATAATGCTGACGGTTGGTTTATGGGATTAACGCCTGATTTAGTAACCGGAGTATGGGTGGGTGCTGAGGATATGGCGGTACGTTTTCGTTCAATGGAATGGGGGCAAGGAGCCCGCATGGCACTGCCAATTTATGGATATTTGATGCAGAAGGTATATGCTGATCCTACTATAAAAATATCTAAAGAAGATTTTGAAATGCCAATTGGGTATGAAAACTCACCCTATAATTGCAGAAACAGCGGTCAAAATAATTCAAACACATCAGTCCCGGATTTAGGGTTTTAAACGAAATAGTATATGAACAAAGTAGTTGCTAACGCAGAAGAAGCGTGTAAAGGTATTGAAGACGGAATGACACTCATGTTGGGTGGTTTTGGGTTGTGTGGAATACCTGAGAATTCAATTGCTCAATTGGTCAAATTGGGCGTGAAGGATTTGACATGTATTTCAAACAATGCGGGTGTTGATGATTTTGGGTTGGGACTTTTGTTACAGAAAAAGCAAATCCGGAAAATGGTGAGTTCCTATGTAGGTGAGAATGATGAATTTGAACGACAAATGTTATCTGGTGAGTTGGAAGTGGACTTGATTCCACAAGGATCTCTTGCTGAACGTTGTCGCGCTGGGGGGGCTGGTATCCCGGCCTTTTTTACACCCGCTGGTTTTGGAACAGAGGTCGCAGAAGGAAAAGAAATACGAGAGTTTAATGATAAGCCGCACATCTTGGAGATGGCGTTAACAGCTGATTTTGCCATTGTCAAGGCATGGAAAGGTGATACCGAAGGGAATTTAATCTATAAAGCCACTGCAAGAAATTTCAACCCAATGATGGCGATGGCGGGTAAAATTACAATTGCTGAAGTTGAAGAATTGGTCCCTGCTGGAAGCTTAGACCCCAATGAAATTCATACTCCAGGAATTTTTGTGCAACGCATTTTTAAAGGAGACCACTTTGAGAAACGCATAGAGCAAAGAACTATTAGGCAAAAGTAGAAAGACAAAAAAACAAAATCAAGCGAAATATTTCCGTCAAGGTTTAACGTTGTTATCGGACGTCGGAACAGCTCACATTACACATCCAATGCCTCATTGTCTCACCACTCACCCTCTTCTAACTAAATTACCTCATTAAATACATTTTACCCCAACTCTTAGTGAAGTGAATATCTGCTCCAGAGGAGCGATGCTCAATATCCTCACCATCTATTTGGGCTTGTACGCGGTAAAGATAGACACCATTAGCCAATTGATCGCCAAACTCATCACGACCATCCCATGCATATTGAGATATATTTCTTCCAATGCGAATAGGCCCTAATTCGTCTTCAGTTATTTCCCGCACAATTCGACCTGTAACGGTCATGATTTGAATTTTAATTTCATCCGGAACCTTACTTCCTGTTAGCGTAAATACAAAGCGCGTGTTCGTCGAAAATGGATTTGGATAATTCATCATATGGGTGATGCTAGAGGAAAGCAATACTTCGAATTTTACACGGTATTCCAGGTCACCAGATAAG
>JALQTG010000003.1 GCA_023264075.1 Crocinitomicaceae bacterium | reverse complement strand
CCCAAACCTTCTGATCCGTAGTCAGATGCTCTATCCAGTTGAGCTACGCAGCCAGCCTTCCCGTATGGGGTGGCAAATATAGACCAAAAACTTAATTGCAAAAGTCCCTATTGGGATTTTTTGACTAGAAAGTGTAAGCTTATTGTACCTCGACGGTAAGACCTACATCACCCATAATAGAAGCCTTTTGTTGTAATTCTTCTATTTCACCTGTCATGACTTGGCACTTACCCTTGTAATGAGTTATCCAAGCACATTGTTCGGCTTGTTCCTCAGTGTGTTCACATACAGCACAGAGCACGTCGATTACGAAATCAAAGGTATTCTCATGGTCGTTGAATAGAACCAGAGAACGTTCCGCTTGAAGTACGGTTTCATGTTGATTTTGAAATTGCTCTTTCGTGCTCATGTCCTCAAATTTAGATGCTTTAGCCTAATGGATGCAAGTGCAACCTAAAAATTATTCAACCTAATCTTCTATACCAAATCGACGCTTTAACAACGTGACCTTTCCTCTTCCAGCAAGGTTGTAGGAAAAACTAGGTTTATCACCCTTAGCCGCTACGCTCCGAGCATTATTATCCTTGGCCAATATTGCATCATTGAAGGCATCGTCTGACGATCTTATGCTCATGATATTACGTTTGTAACTTATAAAAAGATAATCTGTACCATTGTCCAGGTAAATGGTGAACTCGCCTCCTCGACTTCGTTCTTTAACCTCAACTAAACAATTTACTTTGGCGAAAACAGGTACATTATAGATATTTTGAATGATTGCTTCGCCATTTCCTTGGAAGGTTCGATACTCGCCTTTATACGCCATTTCAATCTTACTCAAAAC
This sequence comes from Crocinitomicaceae bacterium, assembly GCA_023264075.1. GTDB lineage: Bacteria > Bacteroidota > Bacteroidia > Flavobacteriales_D > Crocinitomicaceae > JALQTG01. Next base: position 4,027 of record JALQTG010000003.1, on the reverse strand, counting down.
AAGTGATTTTCGAAGCTCTTTTGGAAGCTTACCTTCTGATTCCGCCAAATCATCTAAAAATTTGGACCCTTCCTTGGAACCCATCAACGTGTAAATACCTTCTTGATAGTTAAAGTCATCTATTCGACCTGTTCCTGAGAAGTCACCGAAAAGTTTAGCAATTGTCTCCCATTGATCTTTATCTAGTGGTGCATCAATACTCCAAACGGCATCAATACTCACCTCATCAGTCTTGAGGTTATGTCGAGCCGCACCACCCATTCGACTTTCTACTAATCCTGTATTCTCGAGTATTTTGAGTGGGCCCGAACCGTACAGTTCACATTCGTTATTGTAAAAGACCAGATAGGGATCTGGAACCGAGAAGTCCATCAATTTGTCTACGGTAGTGATCACATATCCATCCTCATCATGATCGTAGAATAAAACACCATTAGCACTTATAACTTCAATATCTCGTCTATCGGCGTATTTGGACAGGAAGTTACTATGTCCTCCTAGACTATCCTGTGAAATGAAAATACCATTGAACGTATTGTCTCTGAATGTACTTAAATCCGGTTCAGGCAGTTCAATTACGATATCCGACGGGTCGATTGTCGTCGCAATATCATACCAAGTACTTTGAAGGTTTTCACAGTTATTCAACAACTTGATAGCGCCTTTATAATACATGGCTACTTCATCGGCACGGAGTGAAATTTCACCGCGATAACTGAAATACGGACTTAAATAAAATTCATCAGATTCAAGGATCTCCGCTTCGGCTATGGTAGTGCCTGAAGTATCAGGTTTAATTGTCTCAAAAGAAATTGGCCAAATATTCCCTTCTTCGTCTTTATAGTCGTAAGTACCATAACCACTAAACAAATACTTCCCACGAATACGAATATGGCTGTCATAGAAATTGTGAAGCTCTGAAAATCTATCTGCGATAACTTTAGAATTTTCAAGCGGGTCCATGACTGCATTCGTACGAATAACCACATAACCGCTATCTGGAATTACACGAGAATCAGCCACTTCTATTTCTGGAACGTCATAAGCCTCCAAAATGCTTGGAACGAGAGAAAAACGAGCAAAACCAGCTGTGAAGTCTAAACTATCCTGAAAAGAGTTAGTGCTTACCAAATAAGCTTTATCATCCTTACTGTGCTTGATATCTACTGTGGCACTCTCCATTTTCCATTCAGCATGATCCATGAAAGCTACGTACTGATTTGCAGGGAAGTCTATATAACTGTAGGGATCAATTTTATCAAATACTCCTAATTGCTTGTCAAAATTCACGTTACAACTCGCATCCAACATTTGGAATGCCCATTGCTCATCATCCAATTTTGTTTTTACACGGAAATCTTGGTTAGACGATACAAACGAAGTGTTATAAAATGTAAAGCCCTCTTCTTTACTACTATGCATTGCTGTGCCATATCGCAACTCACCTACGCCAAATAGACCTTGACTTCCGTAGGTTAATTCACCTCTGGCGTTCAGGTTTTGCGCATAGAACATATTGAATGGTACACTTTGGGTTCGAAGATGTAATTCGTCTTCGTATGGCATCCATAGAAATGGGTTATCCGAACTTGCAACTTTTGGATAACCCTTACCCATCGTAGTGTTTTGTGTTAAATCGAATTTCGAAGCATTTCCAGAAGCCTGTTTTGGAAAGAATAGTATATCGTTACTGGCCAAAGTACTTTGAATGTATTTGATATATCCAGAGGCTTGTAATCCTTTATTGGACAATGCAAGCCTCCCATCAAATTGACCAGAACCTTTGTAAGTAAGGGCATTAGACATTATTCGTTCGAATCCCAATGAATAATCCGGCATTACCATGAGAGGCTGTGGAAAGGTTGGGAAGATATCGGCACTATGGAAGGTTGCATCGAATAATAATCCATCAGTTGTAGCATTATCTAATGAATCCACGGTAAAAGGCTCTACTGCTACGTAGAAATCCTCACGATTATATACACCATTATGAATACTCGGATGATCGTAATACACGAATGAGTTGTTCAAGGCCTCGAATATGGGATATTCTGGATAGTATTCCTTCGAACTCTTGTTATCAGACCGGTCTATTTTTAATCGCCCTTGTAGATTAGATAAAACAGTTTGAACATTTACTAAACCAGCTCTCTCTCCTGGGGGAACATTAAACTGTTTTACCTTGAATCGCATGGAATCAATTTTCGGCATATCAACCATAAATTGATCGTATTTGAATTCATGATTACTTCCCCAAAAACTGAATAACCCTGCATTGATGAGGCCATCAAACTTGAAGTCCATATCTTCATTCACCGCTATGAGTCCGCCATTTGGATAGAGACTTACCTGTTGTGAATCGCTAACCGCAATCATACCAATGCCCGCGATTTGCATTTGATTGTTGATGAGATTAATCTGGGCATTATAGCCTTTTTCTACTCGGGAAATAAACTGAATTACATCATAATCTCGTTTCCCTCTCCAGTTACTTAAATATTCAAAAAGCTTATCTGTAACAACAACTGTGTTCTTATCCTCATCCAAGAACACAAAGCCTTGAATGGCCATCTCGTAAATGAAATTCTCGCCATCTGATAAGGGCATTCGCAGGGCATAAATCAAATCTTTGACCGGTACTTCTTTGAAGCCCCATATAGAAGCCGCATCCCTTAAATTCATAAGCGGATGAACGGTCTGAAGTCCAGCCAACTCCTCCATTCTTGTGACCCTAAAGAATTGATTACTCTCAAATACAGCGGCTTGCATTGAACCTAGATTAAGATTTCTAAAATTCAAATACGGAGTACCCTTATTCCAAATGAGTTGATCTACGTCCACCTCCATTGAATGGTAACTATCAACCCAAGAACACCTACCCAATCCATTTTTAAATCGCAGTATACGTAGTTGCCCCTTGGATGGATCGTATCGCGCTTCACAATAAGGGTGATATATGCTATCTGCTCCGAGGTGTGCTACCACTTCAACTCTTTTTGCGACTATACCACTATCCTTAAACGCTATCCTACTACTTTTTAAGGTAATGACCGTACTGGTATCATTAGTGAAGACTAACTCGCACAATTTATTATCAGGACTGTTTCCATATAATTGGGCACCAACAACACCTAAACCGCCCTTGAAGTGAACATCTTCGAAAATATTTTCAATGATATAATCGTTTCGCTTACTAGAGAATTCAGGGTATTGCTTAGTCTTCAGGCCCGTCATTCGTTCTTCTAATGTTCCAGGAATAGAATCTGGATATAACGCTGGAGCGTATAAAATTGCTTTCGCCTTGTAACCGGCTTTGGTAATATCGATATTCCAAGAAGTCAGTATTGCATATCGTTCATCCGCAGGAATATTGAACCTTGTCCAAAAAACGGTGCCTCCAGAACCTTTAATTTCATTTTGTTCGGGATAGTATTTGAATGTAGCACCGAAAACCTCTGTGGTATCCTCCCTGTACAAACCAAAAATATCTTCTGAATCGAAACTATAGACTGGACTACCGTCATTAAACCCTAGATTCCACAAGGCATTTGGGGCACTCCAGAGTAATTTCCGCTCATCATTGAAAATGTGCTTGTTATAATTGAGATAGTTTAGGTGTATATAGTCTTTAAGGTTTTTTGAGGAATTCTTTTTTGAATAATTCAAGAGGTGCTCGACCATTTGCTTCGAAATGCCATCTGCTTCACCCTCATATGTTCCGTAGATTAGTCTAATGAGTTCTTCCCAAACCTCTGACTGTACGAGACGCTTACGAATCATTTGATTGCTTAAATCAATCCATAGTTCTCCGTATTCGTCTGCTGCCAACACAGCATTTGGTAATAGACTGTCTTTGAAGAGGGCTTTCTGCTCTTTTTTTAAATCAACGATATCGAGAAATTCCTCCTGGAAAAGTTCGATTTCAGAGAATTTAACTGCCTTCTGAGCGTGAAGCCCCAGGCTGAATAGAAGCGCAACAAGCAGTCCAATTCTTCGCATTACTTTCTCATTTTAACACTGCGCCACG
>JALQTG010000322.1 GCA_023264075.1 Crocinitomicaceae bacterium | reverse complement strand
TCATACGTCACACTATCCGCAACGTACCCGTTTTTTTCCATGTCTTCTAACTCCTCGTCACAAAACTCACCTAATTCAACCTCTCCATTTGGGCCATCATAATGGCACTCTTCACATTTCTTACAAGAAGTTAATGAGAATGCTGTAAAGGCAACTACTGGTAATGCAAATCTTACTACTTTATTCATGTTATTTATGGTTTATGTGGATTACTAAAATTGTATTTTACACTTAGGAAAAAGTTTATCCCCGGTTGAGGGATTCCCAAGTTTCTAAATGGTGATAAATGTGCGATAAACGAACTATTCGTTAGGTTGCGCACGCCCGCTTTAAATGAGAATTGATCATTATATCGAATTCCCATATCCAAGGCTACATGCACAAGGTGGTATTCCCTGGTAGGCAGCTCATTGCGTCCAACACGATTTTGTGGGAGGAAGTACTGGTGCTCCAAGAGTACACTTTTCACTTGAAACAGTTGTTTGTTGGCAATATCGAACCGAATGCGGTTAACCGTATTAGGCTGTGGCATGAGATTCAAGGCATCTCCCTGCGCATCTTGACCGATCGTAATGCTGAAATTCGATTCTAAATGTAAGCGGTGAATGCGATGTGGGTGATAGTGAACGCCCACTTCTCCTCCGTAAAGGTAAGCTAGGTCCAGTTGTTTGAATTCGAATAATTTATAGCTGCCAATCATCGAGTCGCTATTCTGCAGATAAATAAAGTGTTGAATGCGATTAAAGTAAGGATTGATAATGATTTCTAAGTGTTCAAAATGCAACTCCAGAGCAAGATCAAGTTGAATGGCTTGCTCCGAAACCAAATTGCGATCGCCCCGCTCGTAGCGAGAAGAGCCATGGTGCAATCCGTCGGCAAGTAGTTCGGCCAAGTGAGGCGCTCTAAACCCGCTGGAAATGTTTATCCGTGTGGTGGTGCGCTCTGTATTATGAACGGCCCCAAAGGACGAGTTGAAACTCGAGTACTGACGATTAACGGGTTCCGTATCAATGTTGGTGGTTATCGAACTGTCCACTTCTGGACGAAACGAATTGATTAAACGTAAGTCGTAACGCACCCCACCTTGGAAACGCCACTTGTTGTGCGTCGCGCTGATCAAGGCAAAAGCACCATTGTCGATAGTGTTTCCGTTGGGAATGAGATAAGTTTCAGAGGTTCCGAAATTCAGATTTGTCTGTACCATTCCTTGCGCCCCAAATTTGACATCGATGCGTTCATTTAAGTTGTAGGTATAGCGCAAATTATAGGTAGAGTTGTTTAAGATTAAGCTCGTGTATGGAATGGTCACTTTTTCGTCGAACTCGCGCAAGAAGTTGTTGGTGTTTCCAAATTGAACAAGTAATTCGGAGCGTTTGAAAAACCACTTGTTTTCCACCAATAAGAAGTTGTTGAAGATCAATTGAGCAGGAAGCGTATTGCGTCGCCCGCGAACATCGCGTAAAAAATCTTCTGTAGTAGCGTCTTCTTCATGTGTGTGACCAGGAATTCCTAAGCGATTGAATGCGGTGTGGTAGCGAAGATTAAAGACATAGTTTCCTTTTCTGTAGCCAAGTGACATCTTTACATTTGCCCCCCAGAAACGGGAGTTTTGAATATAGCGCCCCGAAGGAAGTTGAAAGTCAGCATGGTTGATGTAGTTCGCAAACAAATTGAATTTCAGTTTCCCTTTGTTGATTTTGTAGCCAAATTCAGTGGTTGTTCCCATCGAGTTTAAATCAAATCGTGTAGAGGCATAACCTGTTGTGCTATTGGTGGGTGCATAGTCTTCATCGACATAGTGGATTACGCCACCTAACGCATCTGCACCGTACAAGATGGAAGCTGGACCTTTGATGATTTCAATGCCTTGTAAACCAACTTCAGAAGCCCCCATTCCATGGTCGTCCCCCCACTGCTGATTTTCTATGCGCAATCCACTCCAATAAGAAACTACGCGCATCCCTCCTAAACCACGAATCACGGGTTTGGCAATTCCGACACCGATCGTTGCTTGTTGAACACCCGCCATTAGATTCAAGGCTTCTCCCATCGTTGTGGCACCGCTCTCGAATAAGCTATTTTTTGAGCGATATTCGATCGATGTGATGTTTTCGTTGCGCAGCTTTCCTTCACTGGCGGTCACAATTACTTCATCTAATAAAATATGTTGAGCCGTTAATTCAAATAGAGCAGAATTGGTGGTTGGAATATTTATTTTCACCAGTGCTGGTCGGTAGTCAAAAGCGGTAACTTTAAATTCAACAAAGGCTGTAGGTAGCTGGTCGAAACGAAATGTGCCCAAACTATCCGTAGTCGCATTCAAATGTAGGGATTCAATGCTGATGCGCGCGTAGGGGATCACTTCTTTTGTCTTCTTATCTACAACTTTACCTTCAAATGATTGGCCTAAGGAGACCAGTGAAAAAATGGAAGTATAAAGAAATATTCCTACTTTTGTTTGCATACTTTTTGAATCAATGTTGCAAATATATTTAAATGCAACAATATTGCAAATATGATTGAGCAATTATTAAAGGATAAACGTCTTCGACTAACATCTTTTCGTAAAGAGGTGTTGCAAGTCTTTATGGATAATGACAAAGCCATTGCGGTATCTGATATTGAAGATGCGCTAAACGACTTTGATCGAATTACGCTCTACCGAACAATTAAATCATTTATTGAGAAAGGATTGATTCACGAAATTGTGATGCCAGGTGATGTTAAGAAATTAGCATTGTGTCCCACGGAATGTCATCATGAAGCTGGAGCACACGAACACAGCCACGTGCACTTTCAGTGTAAAAAATGCAAGGAAATCTTCTGTGTAGACGTGCCAGCGCTTCCAAAAATAAGTCTGCCGAATTACCAGATTGATGAAATAGAGATACAAGCGCACGGGTTTTGTGCTGGGTGTCGGTAATATTTCCAATTTTCAATTTCTTCCAGTCCTCCCCCTTAGTCCCCCTCCGAAAGGGGGAAATGGTTTACCCTTCCCAATTGGGGTTATGGTATAAAATGAACAATCTAAACCAACTTAACATCAAGTAGCACCCAACGTGTTTCGCCCTTTAGAGGGGGATTAAGGGGGAGGACAGTAGAGCTGAAATCCAAAATCACCCACCTTTACCAAATAGCAAAATCTTTCCTATCTTTAGCCGCATGAAACCAAAGGCGTTCTGTCTTCTTACACTACTTACACTATTCTCGGCATTCCCGAGCGCAGCACAGGAAATTTTGTTGCCAATGGGTGCGATGTTTAAAGATACTTACCTGCTCAGCATGCACGGAGATTCAAAGATCGGTTTCACGGGAACGGGTTTGTTTCCGGCAACGCAAGGAGCTATTCAACAGGTAGAATACCTTTGGGAAGATTCTACGACGCACTATGGTTGGTTCAGAAGAAAATTATTTCACGAGCATTTTACGCAAATAAAAGGGGAAGACTATTTTTTTGCGTTTGATCCGTTAATAAATGGTGCCGTTGGAAGGGAACGCGGAATCGAGCAAAATAATCTCTTTCAAAACACGCGAGGATTTCAAGTGAGCGGTGAAGTCATGAACAAAGTTTCATTCTTCACTACTTTTTATGAGAATCAATCGCGGTTTGCGTCCTACCAAACTACTTATTTTTCCGAGCGAAGCGAACAGCGCATTGTTAGCGGAAATTATATTAAAGAACATGCTGCTATTCCAGGTGGTGGACGAACGAAGCCATTTGGTGATAATGGATTTGACTATGCGTCTTCGATGTCTTATGTACGCTATCGTCCCGCCAAGTTTGTAGCGTTGCAATTTGGAAATAACCCGAATTTTATTGGATGGGGTCACCGTTCGTTGTTGTTGTCGGACAACTCGTTTAATGCGACCACACTACGCGTTGATATGACACTTTGGAAGAAATGGAATTACAGTGTGTTAAAAGCCAAGCACTTGAATTTATTTCGTCGTGCATTCACCAATGCGGTTGAAGCGCCGTTTGAAAAGAAGAACTATTCAGCGCATTATCTGACCTATAAACCTACAGAGCGACTCACCCTTGGGTTGTTCGAGGCGACAGTTTATTTCCGAGAGGATTCGATACAATCGCAGTGGATGTCTCCGTTGTATTTTAATCCAGTAATTGGTGTAAGCACAGCCGTTTTCGGTTGGGAAAATCAAGAAGCAAAGAGTTTAATCGGGTTGAATTTTGCGTATGTTCTTGGAAAGAAGCACTTGGTATTTGGTCAGCTCGCTACAGATGAAATTAGTTCAACGCCACAATATGGGGTACAGTTAGGTTGGAGAAGTGCTGATTTGTTTGGGGTAAAGAATTTAACGGCGCACATCGAATACAACAAAGCAACAGAACGATTGTACGCAGCGAATAATCGCAGAATGGCATACACACACTATAATCTTCCGCTAGCTCATACGTTGGGGAATGGTTTCGATGAAGTGATTGCGCGTGCGAGCTATGTGTGGAAGTCGCTCTACATTCAAACACAAGGTATTATTTACCGTGCTGATCAACCGATGGAAGGGCAATCGAATTTGTTTGAATCCCGTGAATTAGAGGCACAGTATGATCGTCAAAACGTGCTTCTTGCCGCGTTAGAAGTCGGCTATCGCTTTAATCCAACGACAAACTTATGTGCGTTTACTAAAGTGATTTATCGCCAAAGCGAAGGAGAATTGGCAGGCCAACGCAATGTGGGAATGGTCTTCTTCGGACTCAAAACACGCTTGTTTAACCAATACATGGATTTTTAGTTGAGGAAATTATTGGTCATAGGGTGTTGTTTGTTGCGAGCTGCGAGTTGGGGTCAGGATGACAGCCTGGATATCATTTTGAAGCAAGAAGGATTGGTTTGTAACCCTTTAGAAATTATTGGGTCTTCGTCTGAGGTAAGCTTTATGAATTTAGATCCATTTTTTGGCATCTATGGGCATGAAATAAACATAAATCATTCGTCTGTTAAACCATTGGTTGGAGTTCAGTTGCTCAATCCAGGGTATACGATTTCTAAAGCAAGCACGAAATCAAATAATGGTCGGCCTTATTTTTCAAAAACCAATATTTTCCCAATTATCAACGCTCTTGGTTCAATGGAATCTTCTTTCTTGGGAAATCGTTCCTCAGTGCGAGCTGGTGCAGGGTTAGGACTTACTTCTCATATAGGAGATAAGTTGTATTTCCGTGCGATGGTGCTTGGAAGTTATTACGAGCGATCTTTGGGTATAGAAAACAGGAACGGTATTCTTCCCAATACCTATTTGTGGTCAGAAAACGGAAATAGAAGAAATGAAATCCAACCTTTTTTCCGCTTGAGTTATACGCCGAATAAGTTTTTCAATTTTCAAGCGGGTGTCGACCACAATTTCATTGGGGAAGGTCAGCGTTCGATGTTATTAAGTGATTTCAGCGCGCCCTATCCGTTTGTTCAAATTCGTTCGACACTCTGGAAGTTTCAATTTGTCAACCTGTACCAATTTTTGCGCGAACGCGAAGGGAATCAATGGCAATCGAAGTTCGCTTCTACACATTACCTAAATTTCCAAGCGACAAATCGATTTCAGATTGGGTTGTTTGAATCAGTTGTATTTCAACCGCGCGATACATTGCTGAACCGTGGGTACGAGTGGGAATATTTGAATCCATTCTTGTTTTATCGCCCCACAGAATATAGTATTGGTTCACAAGACCGGATTTTGTTAGGTACGAATTTCAGTTATAATTTCGGACCTATTATGGCGTACGGTCAATTCCTGATTGACGATTTTGTGTTGGGCGAATTAATGAGTCGCTCCCGTTGGTGGTCAAATAAATATGCTGGACAAATCGGTTTTAAAGGAAAAGGATGCTTATCTCGAAACACAACTATGACGTACTCTTCAGAAATTAATTTCGCACGACCGTTTACGTTTTCTCACGTTAATCAAGGAACCAACTGGGGACATCAAAGTATTCCGTTAGGACATCCATTGGGGGCCAATTTTGTGGAATCGTTTAGTTTTGTGGAAGTAAACTACAAGCGAAAATTGAGGCTGCGTGCTGAATTTATGGTCGTTCAGCAGGGTGGAGGTGATAGTAACGCGGACTTTATGTATGGGGAAGATATATATCGTTCTTACACGGAGCGGCCATATGAATACGGATATTTTATTGGGGGTAATGGAAAGTTGAATCGAACACGCCTTACACTCGAAGCCGCATATATGATCCTGCCGAAAATCAGGTTAAAAGCCTTTGTTCTCCCAGCAGCAGAATGGCGCTCAGGAGTGTTAAATGAACAGGTATTCTTTGTTTTTGGAGGAATTCGCACAGCCCTTTGGAATGAGCGATCCTTATCCTATTAATGTTAGTTAACCTCAATACATCGGGCAATTTCAGCTGCTTTTTGACGCAGTGCTTGCAAGTCACTTCCGTTTTCGTCATACGTAAATGCAATTCCCATTCGGCGATACATTCTGCATACTGGTTTACCAAAAATGCGCACATCGGATTTGTCAAATTTGCCTG
>JALQTG010000288.1 GCA_023264075.1 Crocinitomicaceae bacterium | reverse complement strand
CATGAACTCAAGAGATACATTGGTAACTGAGTTGAATGTTTTAGAACATTTTGACCCAATTATTCCTGCATCTTACCAAGGAGCAGATTATGTATTGCTAGGGAATTTAAGTCCTCAGGTACAAAAAACGGTAATTGAGCGATTAGATACTCGTCCAAAGTTAGTAGCGATGGATACCATGAATTTCTGGATGGACATCGCAATGGATGCGTTAAAAGAAACATTGAAGTTGGTGGATGTATTGATTATCAATGATGAAGAAGCGCGTCAGCTTTCTGGTGAATATTCATTAGTAAAAGCAGCGAAGAAAATTCGCGAAATGGGTCCGACTTATTTAATCATTAAGAAAGGAGAGCACGGAGCGTTATTGTTTCACGGAGAACAAGTGTTCTTCGCGCCTGCTCTGCCATTGGAGGAAGTATTCGATCCAACAGGAGCAGGAGATACATTTGCGGGTGGATTTATGGGATATATCGCTGCTACAGATGATTATTCGTTTGAAAACATGAAACGTGCTATTATTACAGGTTCTGCTATGGCTTCTTTTTGTGTGGAAGAATTTGGAACAAATAAATTAGAGAATTTAACGAAATCAGAAATTGAAGATCGTATTCAAAGTTTTGTGCGATTGACAGACTTTGATATGGTGCAAACGGTAGGGTAAGTAAATTAGACCATGGAAAATCAGACTTTTATTGAAGACTTAAAGCAATTAGCAGCCAAGGAAGATGTATTGGCTATTGGTCGTGAGGTGAGTGAATTAAAAACAAAATTTGACGACTTCATTTTAGAGGAAGAACGCAAATTTCAAGTAGCTCAACTCGAAGCTCAAGATAAAGGGGAGACGTTAGAAAGTGACGGAGAAATCGAACGATTAAAAGAAGCTTTTTATGACGTTTACGCTGATTTTAAACAACGCAGAAAAACACTCGTCGATGCAAAAAATGCAGAGGAAGCTGAAAACCTAAAGGTGAAGCGTATGCTGATTACCCGATTTAAAGAAATTATTGCAAACGAAGAGAATATTGGAGTAGCTTTTTCGGCTCATAAAGAAATTAATGAAGCCTGGAAAAGTGTGGGTGATATTCCACGCGAAAAACGTCACGATATTCAGCAAGAATATAGCCGCTTAATGGAGGAGTTCTTCTATAACATGAAGATTTACCGCGAAATTAAGGACTATGATTTTAAAAAGAATTTCGATGCCAAACAGGACGTGATCAATCGAATTAAGTCCTTGGAGCAGGTTGCTGACATGAAAGAAGTAGAGGGGTCACTCAAGGCATTGCAAAACGAATGGGAAGACATTGGTCCTACGAAACAAGAATTGTGGGAGCAAATCAAAGAAGATTACTGGAATTCAATTAAGTCAGTGTATGACCGAATAAGAGCCCATTATGATGCGGTGCGTGAGCAAATGCATGAAAATCTGGAAGCAAAAAAAGAATTAATTGGTAAGACAAAGGAACTGATTGCATTGGAGCGAAACTCTATAAAGACCTGGAATAAACATACGCACCAGCTGTTGAAAATCCAGGAGAATTGGAAAAAAATTGGCTTTGGCCCTAAGAAAGAGAATGAACAGCTATGGCAGGAATTCAGGGCGTTATGTGATGGCTTCTTTGAAGGGAAAAGTGCCTATTTTGAAAGTATCCAAGGTGATTTTGATATAGTCGCTAAACAGAAGGAGAGCATCATTTCAAAAATTGAAGCGATAAAAGACGACGAAAACTGGAAGCGAACTTCTGAGCAGGTATTGCGTCTTCAGAAAGAATGGAAAAGCGCTGGTAATGCAGGGGCGAAAAACGAACAACGTCTATGGAAGCAATTTAGAACGGCGTGTGATCATTTCTTTGCGCGTAAAAAAGCATTTTTTGAAGAATTAGATAAAGCCAATGAAGCGAATCTTGTTGCCAAACAAACGCTGATAGAAAAGATTGAAGGATATGCTCCAAAGGAAGATAAAAAGCAAACACTTGCTGATTTGAAACAATTTGCTGAAGAATTTGCGACAATCGGTCAAGTGCCATTTAAACAGAAGGATGCAGTCTATAAGGCTTATAAAACGGCCTTAGATAAACAATACAATGCGCTTGGATTAAAAGGAGAAGAGAAAGAAGAAGTATTGTTCCAAGCGAAACTATCTCAAATTGCAGGAAGTGCGGATTCAGCTGAGCTATTTGAAAAAGAAAAACAAGCGATTCGCACTGAAATCAATAAGATTAAGCAAGACATGATTCAGTTGGAGAATAACTTAGGTTTTTTCGCCAATTCGAAAGGAGCCAATGCCTTGAAAGCAGAAGTGGAAAAGAAAATCGATGTAGAGCGAGAGAAAATTGAAGTATTGAAAGCTAAATTAAAATCGATTCCGAATGAATAGATTGGCGAATAGCTGGTTGCTCCTGATAGCGATTATTATTTTTCCATTTGGCTTTGCAATTGGCTACAATATTGATTATTCTTTGTTTGGGCTACAGATTCAAGGAGAAGAGTTTGAGCATAAGGAACTGATTTTTGGGATTGCAGCTGGTGCGGTTTTCTTGTTTGGTGCACTCAAAGCAACTCGCCGATGGATGGGTTTGCGCATTGTTGCTCAAAAAAACAAGTTTATTTATTCGGATATTATTAGTGCAGATCGCAAACGTCGCATCAGTCTATACGGGATATTGGAAATTATCTTCTTGTTACTTTTTGCTGGATATTATACCACGTTGAGTGCGTACACGGTATATGTAGGACTCGTGTATTTAATTATTGCCTCGGAACATATAATACATTTATCAATTGGTTTAGGTAAGAATTTATACCGAATTGGACTCACAAAAAAAGCACTTGTTGCTGTGGATAGAGAGTCGCGCGTTCTGTTCTTTTCAGGACTCCGAAAGGTGTCTAAACATCAACAAACACTTTATTTCGAATATAGCAATGAACTGGTGCTGCACATGCCTATGAATATGATTCCTAATGAAGAAGTATTCATGAAAGAACTGCGCCAAGTCGTGAATCCAGACAAAGTGTTTTTTGAAGGATTCGAAAAATAACATTTTATAAAATGAACCATAACGTAGAGAATCTGTTAGTGGTTTGTACTCAACAGTGAACAATGAATACTATTCCAGATAAAAAAAAGGGTGTTGCGATTCTAGGATCTACAGGTTCAATAGGAACCCAGGCGTTAGATGTAATTGAAGCTTACCCGGATTATTTCGATTTGCAAGTTATTACAGCCAATGGAAATGCTGATTTGCTCATTGAGCAAGCCATGAAGTTTAAGCCGAATACCGTGGTGATTGTCGATGAATCGAAATACGAACACGTAAGCAAGGCTCTGGAAGCAGAAGATATTCATGTGTATGCTGGCAAAGAAGCACTTTGTCAGGTGGTGGAGATGAAAGAAGTCGACGTCGTTTTGACCGCTCTTGTAGGTTACGCAGGACTAAAACCAACACTTCGCGCCATCGCAGCCAAAAAAGATATCGCCTTGGCGAATAAAGAAACATTGGTTGTAGCTGGGGAACTTGTAACCAAAGAGGCAAGAGCAAATGGCGTAAATATTTACCCAGTGGATTCAGAACATTCAGCGATTTTTCAATGCATTGTAGGCGAATTTCACAATCCATTAGAGAAAATATACCTAACAGCGTCTGGTGGACCATTCAGAGGATGGACAGCCGACCAATTGAAAGATGTAAAACCAGCACAAGCACTCAAACATCCAAACTGGGATATGGGTGCAAAAATCACCATTGATTCAGCGTCATTAATGAACAAAGGGCTAGAAGTTATTGAAGCAAAATGGTTATTTGGATTAAAGCCTGAGCAAATTGACGTAATTGTACACCCGCAATCCATTGTACATTCCATCGCGCAATTCGAAGATGGGAGCATGAAAGCTCAAATGGGGTTGCCAGATATGAAGCTACCGATACAATTCGCATTGACGTATCCAGATCGCTTCAAAACCGATTTTCCGCGCTTTAATTTCTTGAATTATCCGCAGTTGACCTTCGAACAGCCGGATCGAACTACATTTAGAAACTTAGACTTAGCCTTCGAGGCCATGGCATTAGAAGGTACAGCAGCGTGCGCATTGAATGCAGCCAATGAAGTTACCGTTCAATCCTTCTTGGAGCAAAAAATTGGATTCT
>JALQTG010000244.1 GCA_023264075.1 Crocinitomicaceae bacterium | reverse complement strand
AGTACCGCCTGCAAAGCCCATTATCAATGTAACGATTGCAAAGAGCCTTTTGATTATTTTAAGTGCTTAAAATAAAAGAAGGTTAGCTCAACTTCTCCGTCAAAATCCGCATTTCAATAACTGGAGAGATTTTCTCGTAGATGATATTATACACCGCTTCGACAATTGGCATATCAACTTGAAACTTTTTGTTGATTTCCATAACGGACTTCACAGCATAATAACCCTCTGCTACCATGTCCATTTCCATTTGAGCGGTTTTTACTGAATACCCTTTTCCAATCATAAAACCAAAGGTTCTATTCCTAGAAAACTTAGAATACGCCGTCACCAATAAATCCCCCAAATACGCACTTGACTTCACGTCTCTGTGAATGGGACTTACCTCATCAATAAAGTTCTCGATTTCTTGGATCGCGTTTGAAATAAGTACCGCTTGAAAGTTATCTCCATAACCGAGACCAGCACAAATACCTGACGCTATAGAGTATACATTTTTTAATACTGCCGACAACTCTGTACCAAATAAATCATCAGACGTTGTTGTTTTAATATAACGACACGCAAAAAGTTCAGCCACCTCATCGGCGATATCTTCATCTTGACAAGCAATTGTGAGATAAGACAACCGCTCTAGCGCTACCTCTTCTGCATGGCAAGGACCACTAATAATCCCAATTGCGTCATATGGCGTACCAAAAGTCTTGTGAATAAAACGTGCAGGTATAGAATTGTATTCCGGAATAATCCCTTTAACAGCAGAGAAGATGACTTTACCATCGAATAACTCACGAGGAATGTCTTTAAACAAATCATTCAAAAAAGCCGAAGGTGTGGCAATGACTAAAATTTCTGATGAATTTATTGCAGACCGTAGGTCGGTAATAACATTGATCTTATCCAAATTAAATTCAACCGATTGCAAATAGCGTGGATTATGTCGGTATTTCTTGATGTATTCAGCTGACTCAAGGTTCCTAACATACCAGTTTACCCTATCCATATTGTTACACAGAATCTTCACGATCGCCGTCGCCCAACTTCCACTTCCTATTACCGCAAATTTCTCCACTTAATCTCCTGTTGTGTCCTCACAAAAATAAGCAATCTATTGACATAGCGAGAGAATCGAAGAGAATTACTTCACGTTTAGTTGCCTTCTTTATTGGTGCGATCGATAATTTTCTTGATGTCGAAGAAATTACGTTCAACAGTATCATACTCATTATTGGGACGTGGAGAAAGTGCAGGCGCACTCACGATATATCCTTGTGTATCTACCAAGACGTAATGTGGAAAAGTGACCACATCAAAAGCCGTCAACATGGCACTAGAAGGATTCACAACAGCCGCATCCCAAGTAATACCTTGTTCTCTAAAATAGGTGGTTGGCTTCACTGCACCATCCTCTGCCACGACAATTGTCAAGATTTCCACAGCATCTCCATACTTCTCTCGGAGATGAGCTAATAATTCGTAATCCCGTTCAGACTTCAAACTTCCTTCTTGGGCAAATTGTATGTACAAGTGTTTCCCATAATAATTGGAGTGGGTGATCACATCCCCTTTCAATTGAATACTGAATCCCGGCATTTTACTCCCAGGAACCAATTGTGTTAACCTTCGTTTTAAATTTTTTGCCATTTCTTCATGTTCAGGTGTAATCGCCTGACAAGAAAGGCTATCCAAAATAGTTAAAATATTCGTTTGCGGGTATTCATTTGAATAATAGACATCTCCCAACATTTTCAGCATTACAAATTCACGCAGTACAAATCCTTCCAACGCGTAATCCTTTGCTAGTGCGCGCATGATTTTAGTTGGACTTGCAGAAATAATTCCATTGTAAAACTCTTGATTCACAGTTTCCGAAACTTGAGTATGATATTTCTCATAGTACTTCATTACGTATTCCATGAAGCGATCATTTTCGTAATAAATCTGCTGTCCCTTTATGTAAAAATCATACTTCTCATATTTGTTGCGCGCCCCTACAAAAGACATATTATCCAAGCCAGCTAATGCATATCTTACGTAGGTTTTAAAATACGAACTCGTATCTTTTTCGTAGGTACGTTCTAACTTCAATTTAAACTCATCTAAACTTTTTACAAACTTGGGGTTCGACATCGCTTGACGGTTATAATTTTCCTTCAAAAATGTGAGCATCCGATCCTCAAAATCAATGATTTTAAAGTTGATATCAGTTGAATCCAAATCTAGAAAAAAGAACTCCACCTCGTTTCCTGCAGGCCGGTAATCGACATAAGGCGAGCGATTTTTAATAAATAAATCATAGTTCGATGCTGGACCTGCATATACCGAAAAGTAATTATTCCCGGCCATCACTTTAAACTTACCTACTTGCTCATTATAAAAACTAACTGAAAATGTACTGTCCTCCTTTACTAGGGCTTCACCCAATTTTTCCGTGGTTTGTGTTAGGAAATCCGTAATCCGATAAACTCCAACATACTGGTCTATATACGCTGGCGCATAACCAGAAATTGTCGTAATGGAAGATTGACCCCATCCAACTGAAGCAGCAACAATAAGCAGGACTAATAGAAGACTCCTCATACAACTTTAATGAATGAAATAAATATTTATTTAACGAGTAGTTCACTATTGGTTACAAACAACTCAATCGAACCACCGCTTTTGTAGATTTCTCTCACGATGGACGAATTGATAGCTGTATACTCTGGAACCGTCATAAAGAAAACACTTTCTATGCCAGAAATTTCAACATTCATTTGAGCGATGGAACGCTCATATCCAAAATCTTTGGAATCACGAAGGCCGCGAACGATATATTCTGCACCAATTTCTTTGCAAAACTCTACGGTCAACCCACTGAATTGTTGAATACTCACGTTTTGTTGGCCTTCGAATATCGATTCAATATGTGCTTTACGTTGTTCAATATCGAACAGATAGTTTTTGGAAGTATTTTGTCCTATACCAATCACCAAATGATCGAATAATTCGACTGCTTTTTCGACAACACATTCATGCCCTTTAGTAAAGGGATCAAATGAACCAGGAAAAACAGCTATTTTTTTCACATGTGAAAATTAATAAATGATTGCTCAATAACCAATTAATTGCGAAACAAACTAAATACCACATTACCGTATTTCTTCGCTTCCACGAATCCGGGCAAATTATTCAACTTTACACGAGCACTATGTTCAATTACTAATAACCCCTCTTCGCGCAGTAACTTTCCAGACCAGATTTTCTCCACCAATTTATCATAGTGCTTGTAATCAAACGGTGGATCTGCAAAAATTAAATCATAGGTAGAAGTGCATCGCTCAATAAAATAAAGCACCTCAGACTTTATTGTAGTAATGTCATTATCCAAACCATGTTTTTTTGCCATTTCATCAATAAAACGAAGGGATCTAAAATTTTGATCCACAGAAGTGATCGCACCAGCTTCGCGGGATGCAAACTCGTACGAAATATTCCCGGTGCCTGCAAACAAGTCCAAGATGTCCAAATCATATAGGGATAATCGGTGCTCCAGTACATTAAACAATCCTTCCTTCGCAAAGTCAGTGGTAGGTCTTGAAGGAAACCCTTTCGGTGGACTAAACCGAACACCCTTGATTTTACCGCTAACTATACGCATAAAACTTGCTGTTGAAAAATTTGAGTAGTAGAAACGTCATAATTTGGGCTCCCTTGCATTTTGGTTAACACCGCAGCAACTGATCTAAAAAGCTCTTCAGAATCATGCGATGCAGTCACTCCTAACAAGCTTGCCTTTTCATTTTCTAACCCCTTATTTTTCAAGGCGAACTGCGTATAATAGACCAAATCTTCCATGGCTGTATACGCATATGCGTTTGAAAATAACAAATCCGAATTATGAATGATGTTCAAGGAGAAGTATTCCTCAAAAATGGTAAGAACAATTTTTAGTTTGATGGTACTCCCTTGGAAAAGCGCGCGAATATTCATCGTTTGTTCATGCTGAATCAACATCTTAGGAAACTTCATGATAAACAACGACTTTATCCAAAGCGGTACAGTGTATACATTGACAACAGACAACTCAGGAATGCGATTAAAATCTAGTTCATCTTTATCAATTTCTCCTTCAAAAAGGAGGTCGGCAACCTGAGATGGACTAGATGCTGAAAAAATTACTGTCGGCACTAACGCGGATTGGGTTAAACAAACTGCCAACGAATATTCTTCGTATTCTTGATTCAAATTAGCATGTCGAATAAACTCTTCTAATTCCTCTTTTCGTTCATCTGTGCGAGACGAAGAAAAGGAATGAGTTCCACTGCGAGTTACCGTTTGTGAAGAACGAAGAACCTCAGCATATGATACTGAGGTTTCAGATATAATAAATGTAAGTTGAGTTCCTGACACTATTCGTCTTGATTATTCCCAAGTAGCTTTATCAGAATTTGTTGAAAGGTTTCCAAAACCAACTAGTTCTTTCTTACCACCCATCAAAAATGGAACAGGTTCCTCTCCAGACACCATGATCGTTGGTATGGTATCACCTGCATAAGGAACATTTACTCGCGTCTCTAACATCCATTCAGTTTGTGGATCAGACATAGGGATAAACTTTAACTGTTCAACTTTAAACGCACCAAGCCCTAGTCGTTGACGCTCTTTAATGCGCGATAAAGACCCCATGTAGTCTTCACGGAATA
>JALQTG010000242.1 GCA_023264075.1 Crocinitomicaceae bacterium | reverse complement strand
ATGGGTAAAGGAGGTGGATGATGAGGCAGTGAAAATTGATTTTATTTTCAATGCCGGGAAACTCAGGGATAAAAAGATAGTTGCTGAATTATCAGGGGAACTGCTTTTAAGTGGAACACCCGAAATGACATCGACTGAATTCAATGAAGCCATTGATGCATTAGGTGGATTTGTGAATATAGAAGTAGGCTCCGAAGATGCCACTGTAAGTATATACGGGCTAACGACAACCATTGCTGAGTTGATTCCAATTGTTATGGATGCAATTATCAATGCGGATTTTTCGCAAAAGGAATTTGACCAACAACTCCAAACATTGAAGCAGGGATTTTTGATTGCGCAAGAAAAAGTTAGCACTATTGCACGACGTGCATTTGTGGAAAAACTTCTTGGCAATACAGATTATGGTCGATTAACGCAATTGGAAGATTTTTCGAGTGTTGATAGAACTAGTTTGGTGGATTTTCATACTGCTCATTACCTCAAAGGGTTAATGAAAATCTGTGTTGTGGGTAATATTGAGCCTGCAATTATTGAGGAACTTGTTCAACGTGCAAAATACTTAAGTGCTGAAGAAGAATATTCATTCGATTATCCGTTCGAAACGAAACCAACGAGCGTTTATGTAAAAAAGGATGGAGCAGTTCAAACCGCTATTCGCGTGGGCAGAATTTTATTTAATCGAAAACATGAAGATTATATAGCTTTCTCTGTGCTAAATACCATTTTCGGTGGTTATTTTGGCAGTCGATTGATGTCCAACATCCGTGAAGACAAAGGCTATACGTACGGCATCGGAAGCGGTGTGGCTCAATTTAGAGAATCGGGCTATTTCTTTATTTCAACAGAAGTAGGGAAAGATGTTGCTGATGCCGCATTGGCAGAAATTAAAAAGGAAATGGAGCGATTGGCTACAGAAGTTATCTACGTGGAAGAATTAGAACGCGTTAGAAGCTACTCCATTGGAAAACTACTAAAAGGCTCCGACGGTCCCTTCGCTATGATGGATCGTTATTTAGCGGTTGAACGTTTCGGCATGGATTTAAGTCACTATGATGAGGTTATTCAAACCATTCGAACCATCACCCCAGAAAGACTCCAAGAACTCGCTAAAAAATACTTCGTGTGGGAAGATATGATTGTAGTGAAAGCCGGTTAGACCTAACTCTAAACTCTAAATTCAAAATTCTAAATTCAAACCACCTACCCCCATAAAATTGGATTACTCTGTTTCTCAGCGCCAATAGTAGTCTCCCCACCATGACCTGTATAAACTACAGTATCATCCGGCAAAGAAAACATACGTTCGGTGATGGTTTTTTTCAGCTGAGCCATATTTCCACCTGGCAAATCAACCCGACCATAGCTTCCTTGAAATAAAATATCCCCGTTAATCACGAATTTATTTTCTGCATTGTAAAACGCCACATGGCCTGGTGCGTGCCCAGGCCCTAAAATCACCTCAAAGCTCATTTCACCGAATTGCAAGGTTTGCCCATCTTCTAACCATTTGTCAGGTTCAGGAGAAGCTTTGAACTGATCTAAACCATACAATTGAGCAGATTTCTCGGCCATTGCAAATGTTGGTTTATCGTCTGGGTGTAAATAAATATCAATTCCAAAATTCGATTTGATAAATTGATTTCCCATAATATGATCTAAGTGGGCGTGAGTGTTTAAAAGAGCAACAGGTTTCAATTCATATTCTTCTATGAATTTCATGAAGTGCTGTTCTTCCTCTCTGAAATAGCAGCCTGGATCAATGATGACACAGTTTTTGTTCTCATCACTTACCACATACATGTTTTCTTGAAAGGGATTGTACGTCAACTTATAGATTTGCATAGATTCATTTTTTGCGAAAATAAGGATAGTCGTGATATTTTGGCGTTTTATGCCAGAGGTTTCATTACAGTCTTTGTAGTTTTCTTGTTATTCTTGTCAAACTGAGTCTTCCACTGTTCTAATTCCTTACCTTTGTTAAATGTCTTTTAAAAAATTATTACCTGAAGTAAAAGAAGCGTTAAAGTCAATTGAGATTTTAGGTGTATCAGAGTTCGGAAAAACCTTATTTAGTTCCATTAAGGCAGGGGGGCACGTGTTGGCTTTGGCGCCAGAGAAATCGGGAAAAACAAAGGCCTCGATAGTTGCATGCTTCAATAAGGTGAACAAAGAATTAGAAGGAGCACCGAGGGTCATCTTTATTTGCAAGAGCATTGAGGCGGCGGTAAATTTACACGAACGGATAACGAAGGTGGCCGAACAGCTGGATGTGACAGTAGATTTGGCACATGATAAAGGCAATATGGTGCAACAGCGTAACGATATTTTCAATGGAACGGAAATAATTGTTGGCACTATCAAGCGGATTCACGATTTGTATATACAAAATGGAATCAATTTTAAGTTATTGGATTACCTTATTATAGATGATTTTGAAGATGTTCTGATGCAAGGTAGAGTAACGGAAGTCAAACGACTGATAGAAAGCTTCGGAAAAACTCAATTGATTTGTTTGGCGAATGGGATTAATTCCAGGGTTGAACAGTTCGTAAATAGTGTTGAATTGGATTTGAAAACACTTCAAGTAAAGTAAATGCTGCTCTCTTCAATTGTTTTTTTAATTCTTATGATTTAGTAATTATCTTTCTTTCATGGATAAAAGGAAATTAAACAAACGCAAATCGAAAATGGGATTGGCCCCAGGATCATATGTCTTTACTGGGATGCAGAAGATGGATAATGTGGGTATTGAATTAATTCAGTATCGTCAAGAGGAGTTTTTACAGTCTTCTTTTAGAACTATCCAAGATGCTATTCAAAACGTCGAGAAGTCCACGGGATATATGAGTTGGCTGAACATTGAAGGAATTCATGAAGTTGAATTAGTGGAAGAATTATGCAAGCATTATGGAATCCATCGCCTTACGGGAGAAGATATCGTAAGCGTAGGCCAGCGACCGAAGTTGGAGGAATTTGATGACTATTTACATTTGGTGATAAAAATGGTGATGCTCGAGGGAGAAGCATCTATGTCATTTGAACAAACGACGTTTATCTTGAAGGATGGATTGCTCATTACATTTCAAGAGAAACCGGGTGATGTGTTTGCCCATGTAAGGAAAAGATTGGAGGAAGGCAAGGGTCAAATCCGTATGCGCTCAACAGATTACATGATGTATGCCTTAGTGGACGCTGTAGTGGATCATTATTTTGTGATTTTAGAAGAAGTAGGGGAACGCTTGGATGAACTAGAGGTGGAGATGCTTGACAATCCATCCGAAAAA
>JALQTG010000149.1 GCA_023264075.1 Crocinitomicaceae bacterium | reverse complement strand
AACAGGGTAGTGATGGACGACATTCCTGTAAAGCCTTCTCGCGAGGTGAAGCCAGGGGATGTGGTGCGCATCAAACGCCATGGATTCGATCAAGAATTTGAGATTCTTGCGTTGCCGAAATCGCGCATCGGAGCAAAATTGGTCTCAGAATATATTAAGGATATTACCCCTCAGGAAGAGATAGATAAGGAGGCGTTCCTGAAACTTGCGCGCAATATGACCCGTCATAAAGGGTTAGGGAGACCCACGAAAAAGGACCGTCGGGATATGGACCAATTCTTGGATTAATTCCTTCAATTTGCGAACAAAAACTTCGCTCAAACGTACTATATTTCAATAATTACGACTTTTTGTCCAGCATTTGTCCGGAACGGAAAGTTGGCTGTTGCAATACTTGTATGCACATTTGAGTGTAGAAAGTACACTTAATTAAAGACTTATTCATAAAATCATGAGAAAATTCGCTTTGAAACAACTTCTGTTTTTAGCTGCACTCAGTGTAAGTATAGGAGTAAAAGCTCAGTATCGAGGTGTTATCCTTGACGCTGGAGACAATTCGCCTTTACCCGGTGCCATAATATCTACCGACGGTAGTACGACAATGTCAAATTCAGACGGTGGTTGGTCCATCAATGCTGCTGAAGGGTCAGAATTAACTGCATCGTTCGTAGGATATACAAGTCAGACCATCACTCTTGGGAGTAAAAAAAATATTGAAATTCGATTAGTATATGATCGTTCTGCTTCTACGCTTGACGAAGTTGTCGTGGTAGGTTTTGGGACTCAAAAGAAGTCTAATGTTACGGGTGCAATTTCTAGCGTTAAATCCGAAGATCTAGAAGATTTACAATTACCTCGAATCGAGACAGCTCTTCAAGGTCGTACTTCAGGGGTAAGTGTAGTGCAAAGTTCCGGTCAGCCTGGGGCAGGAGCGGTTATTCGTATTCGTGGAACATCGTCGATTAATGGCTCAGATCCTTTATACGTTGTCGATGGTGTTGTGATCGGAGGAGGTATTGACTTCTTAAACCCTGGTGATATCGAAACCATCGAAGTCTTGAAAGATGCCGCTTCGGCAGCTATTTATGGAGCACGAGGAGCAAATGGAGTAATTATCGTGACGACCAAAAATGGTTCTAAGGCTCGTGGTATGGAGGTTAAAGTAACTTCTTATACCGGAGTACAAAATCCATGGAAAAAAATCCCGGTATTGAACGGTACAGAATACGCCACTCTCATGAATGAAATGGCTGCTGCTGCTGGCCAACCTGTTTTATATGAAAATCCTGCGCAATACGGTGCTGGAACGGATTGGCAAAGCCATGTCTTCAATCAAAATGCCATTATGCAAAGTAGTGATATCAGCATTGCCGGTAGCACTGATCGAGGTTCATATTATGCGTCTGTAAGTAATTTCAATCAGGAAGGAATTGTTGCTGAGGGTAAATCGTATTACGAGCGTTTGGCCGCAAGATTAAATACAATCACGCACGTCAATGACAAGTTGACTGTTGGATGGAACGTAGCCTATACCCACAATCAAAGTAATGGGGTAGCTGAAAATACAGAATGGGGTTCTCCTCTAGGACGAGCGCTAAACATGGATCCGTTGACCCCACTCTACGAAACAGATCCAATAGCGCTGTCATCGGCGCCGTATTCATCTGGCGGCGTTTTACGCTCCAACTTAGTCCGTGATGCCAATGGAATTTTTGGAATCTCCAACCGAGTGACATCTGAAATTGTAAATCCTGTAGCGGCGTATTCAATTATTAATAATTACGGATGGGCAGATAAAATAGTGAACAATACTTATGCAGAATTTGAAATCTTGCCAGGCTTGAAGGCACGTTCGAGCATGGGGATTGACCTCGCATTTTGGGGGAATGAAGGATTCACACCTTCACACTATTTGAACGCAACAAATCTCCTAGATACAAATAACGTCTACTCAAGCTTCAATAGGGGCTTCACATGGATATGGGATAACACTCTAACCTATAGTCATAGCG
>JALQTG010000069.1 GCA_023264075.1 Crocinitomicaceae bacterium | reverse complement strand
CACCTCTAACATTCAAATTTGTCTGACGAATATCAAAGTCGCTCATGTTAATTCCTTAGAAGTCTAACTCGCCTTCATTAGGTTGGTTTAGAAGAGCCTTGAAGCCTTCCAACACTTCAGTATTTGAGGGTTGCGCGTTTTTGGCGCGGATTTCACTAAGCTTTTCTAGTAGATTAACTCCCATTTTTTTTAGCGCTAAAAAGTTATAGGAACCAATTCCAAGGCGGGTAGTGATAACAAATGTCGGTACTCTATGGTTCAAAGTCAATTGGTTTATTAAAAACTTGACAAGGGGGGTGCCGAAATCGTACCTTTGCACCTTTCTTATTATAAATTTCAAAGCCCGTAAGCTATGAAAATGAAACTCTCTCACTTTGACTATGAGCTGCCTAAGGAGCTCATCGCTCAAGA
The DNA here is from genome assembly GCA_023264075.1 of Crocinitomicaceae bacterium. Taxonomy (GTDB): domain Bacteria; phylum Bacteroidota; class Bacteroidia; order Flavobacteriales_D; family Crocinitomicaceae; genus JALQTG01. The sequence goes on along the minus strand of JALQTG010000069.1, from coordinate 2,020 downwards.
ACCCACCCTACATCGCGACGATAGCCGTTTGATGGTATTGCACAAGGATACTGGCGAAATCGAGCACAAACACTTCCACCAAGTCATCGATTATTTCGAGGACGGCGATGTGATGGTGATGAACAACACCAAAGTATTCCCTGCACGCATGTGGGGGAACAAAGAGAAGACCGGTGCACGCATCGAGGTATTCTTACTCCGCGAACTCAATGCTGAGAGTAGATTGTGGGATGTATTGGTGGATCCTGCGCGTAAGATTAGAATAGGTAATAAATTATATTTCGGCGAGGACGATTCTTTGGTGGCGGAGGTCATTGATAATACTACCTCTCGAGGACGTACGCTTCGCTTCTTGTTCGACGGTTCGTACGAAGAATTCCGAAACAAGCTCAAAGAAATGGGAGAGACCCCGCTTCCCAAATACATCAATCGTGAGCCTACGGAGGAAGATGCAGAACGTTACCAAACGATTTTTGCAAAAGAAGAAGGTGCTGTGGCTGCTCCAGTAGCAGGATTGCACTTCTCGAAGCATTTACTCAAGCGTTTGGAGATCAAGGGTGTGCAGCTGCCAGAATTGACACACCATGTGGGTCTGGGAACGTTCCGTCCAGTGGAGGTAGAAGATTTGAGCAAGCACAAGATGGATAGCGAACAATATTTTATGCCGCAATCTACCGCTGATGTAGTAAACCAAGCATTGTCTAACAAGCGTCGTGTATGCGCCGTTGGAACTACAACGGTTCGTACATTGGAAAGCTCATTGACTACAGGTGGTCGAGTTACTGGAAATACAGGATGGACGAATAAATTTATCTTTCCTCCTTATGAAATCCAGATCCCGGATTCAATGATCACGAATTTCCACCCTCCAGGTTCGACATTATTGATGATGAACAGCGCGATGGTGGGTCATGAATTAGCCATGCATGCGATTAACGAGGCAATTAAAGAGAAGTACAGATTCTTGGCCTTCGGCGATGCCATGTTAGTCATCTAATAGGTTTTAAACGAAAAAAGCCCCGCAATTTTTATTGTGGGGCTTTTTTATTTTATCACCTCCATAGCCTCAAGATATTGTTGCGCTATAAGCGTCCAATTAAAATACTCGCTCACTCGAGCTTTGGCTATTTTGGATTGTTCTGCTCTAACGTTGGCACTAGGCCTTTGTACGATGAGTCTTGCCAATTCTTCTTGATCCTTCCATAAGCCCCCTAGTCCTCCTAATACACTCGCATTAAATGGGTTATTATGAGCTAATACCATGGAACCACATCCCATAGCCTCCAATAAAGCTGGGTTAGTACCTCCCACACTGTGCCCGTGTACGTAAAAAGTGGCCTGTGTGCGTAAGGCATTTAATACCCTTTTATCATAAATGGTCCCGGGAAAGTGAATATTTGGCTCGTTAAAAATCCGCTTTAGCTTCTTTCCATATTTGGTTGAATAATCACCTACGGCTACTAAAACCTCTCCCGTTTCTTCGGCTGCTTCCAGAATTTCCCATACATGATTATCAGGTTGTATTCGTCCAATGTGTAGATGGAAGTTTTCCGTAGGTAAACCAGATTCCTTCAGGATTTGAACCGCATTTTTAGATGGATCAACTACGTGGCTGCCGTAGGCAATTGTTTTAGTCGGTTTTTTATATTTCGTCAAATAGCGCGCGATCTCGGGATTGTCAGCAATGAGAAGTTTTGAACGTTTTACTGCTCGGCGTTCAGACCAACGCAAGAATAATGAGGTGAATCCTTTGTATTTGGCCCTCTGGTGTTCTAATCCGTCCATATTCGTCATGGTTTTTTTCTTTGGCCACAGAAAAGACCATATCCCCGAGGTGGTATACCCCAATTGTACATAGACATCAAAACCTTCACGACGTGCGTGAAGAATACAAAGTAGATCGTAAATGAATTGACCTGCAAGGCCGAAAGTACCTTCAGGATTGAAAATGTGCTTGATGCGCACTCCTTCAATCTCGGTCACCTTTTCAGGATGATTACTCGTACTGTAGACCACAACT
>JALQTG010000066.1 GCA_023264075.1 Crocinitomicaceae bacterium | reverse complement strand
TTGCAGAGGCAATCGTCGCAGGTTGCGAGACGATAGGCTGCGAAAGTTGATCATAGGAATATTTTTTGTAGACCGTACTATTCTCTGAGCTGTACTTCAATGCATTGGAGGTTAAATTAATCAACACATTCTTAAACAAATTAGCGTCCACCATAACCATCAAATCGCGTGAACCTTCTACCACGATGCGCTGACCAGGCTTCTTCAATTGATCAAATTCCTCCACCAACTCATTGACAGCATCCAGTAGCTTACACTCTTTTAAGTTAACACTTATTTTACCCGATTCCAACTTTTCTAAGGAGAGAAAATCATTCAAAATAGATGTGAGGTTTCGGACTGAATTGCGTATACGGCCCACGTGTTTTGGAGTTTTATCCAACATACCTTTGTCGAGGTATTTTTGAATCAATCCTGCAGAACTATTAATTGTTGTGAGCGGTGTGCGAAACTCATGAGAAGCCATAGAAACAAAGCGGGACTTCATTTCGTTGAGCTCACGTTCTTTTTCAAGGTTTTTTTGTAGTCGCGTTTCCGCTTGTTTTTGAGAGGTTATGTTTTTCTCCACCACCAAGATACGGTCAATTCCTCCGTCATTATCCATAAGTGGAACTGCATTGATCAAGTAAGTAAACTTCCCCACTTCCACCTCAAATGAAAGCTGCTTCCCTTCAAACACTTGCTCTAGTTTATTCTTCACTTTTGCAGCCGTTGGCCCATCCATTCTTGAAATATAATCTTGGCCTATAAGATCGGAAGTTTCAATCCCCAATTCATAGAGCCCTTGACCTTCAGCAAACAAGTAACGCAAGGAGCGATCGAATATACTTATTACACCGCCAGGGAAATTGCGCGCGATGGACTTGTAGAGTTGTTCACTCTGCCATAATTCCTTGGTGCGTTCTTCTACCTTAACCTCTAAATTCTGGGCAAATTCAACCAATTTATCCTCCGACTCCCGTTTAATGGTAACATCAGAAACCAAGGCAGCAACATAGCGTTTTCCACTTTCTTGATCGATAAACGGATTCAAACTGACCTCAACAGGAAACAAAGATCCATCCTTCCGCTGGCCATTTAAGTGTCGCGCCATAGCCATAGCACGCTGCTTCGGATTTTTATGGTAATCTGTACGAAGGTGAGTATGTTGTGACCTTTGCGCAGAAGGCACGAGCACCTCAATGCGCTCACCGATTAATTCATCAGCAGAATAGCCGAATAGTTTAGAACAGGTAGGATTGGACAGTATGATAATACCGCGGTCGTTAACGAGTACTAATCCTTCTTGTATGGATTCAAAGAGAACTTCATACAAGTTTTGCTTCAACGCCATCTAGAAATGAGTATTAGATCAGTTTAGTTTCGCTGTAAATATAATAGAAAGAATTTAACTGGTCTGTGACAAAAGTTATGTAAATGAAGTACCCTTTAATAACCATTTGAAAACCAATTTTTTTCTACATCAAAAAGAACCCATTAATGCATGGTATAATTCAACCACCTCGCGGGCTTCCTTCACATCATGAACGCGGAGTATTTGCGCCCCATTCATCAAGGCCGTCATATTAAGTGCTGAGGTGCCATTCAGCGCCTCCAACGGGCTTGTATTGAGTGTTTTGTAAATCATTGACTTACGTGAAATACCAGCAAGCACGGGGCATCCTAAGACCTCTAAGAGCGATAATTCGGAAAGTAATTTAAAGTTTTGTTCCGTCGTTTTAGCAAACCCAAAACCAGGATCAACAATAATATCCTTCACTCCCTTCTGTCGCAACTCCGTAACCTTCTCTGATAATTCACGAATGACATCCATTGTTACATCCTCATATTCAGTCAATTCTTGCATCGTTTTGCTATCCCCCCTGCTGTGCATCAAGATATACGGAACGTTCAATTGAGCCACAACATCGAACATCCGAGGATCTCGGTCTCCTCCTGAAACATCATTGATGATATGCGCACCTTCTACCACCGCCATTCTAGCGACCGAGGAACGAAATGTATCGATACTAATAGGTATGTTTGGGAACTGTTTTACAATCATTTTTAACGCATTCTGGACTCGTTCCAATTCTAACTCTTCTGAAACGTAGTCCGCACCAGGACGTGTGGATACAGCGCCAATATCAACAATGTCCACACCTTCACTGATAAACGTCTGAATACGCGACAATAGCATCGCCTGTTCAGTAACTCTGCTTCCCGCATAAAATGAGTCCGGAGTGATATTCACAATTCCCATCACCAAGGGGGTTGAAAGATCGATTAATTTATCCGCGCATTTTATCATCATGTTTCCTGCAATTTTATTATCTTTCGCGTCCATATTTGATAGAAAGTTTATGACGCAAACAGTTGAACAATATACAAAAGTCATTGATACCTGTACCGAAATTTTTCAAAAGAAAACGAAAGATTATGGAACCGCATGGCGGATTCT
>JALQTG010000331.1 GCA_023264075.1 Crocinitomicaceae bacterium | reverse complement strand
AAAATATCGCCCACAATAACGACTTTCTTTCCTTCCACGCTCCCTAATTTTTCACGGATGGAATAACAATCCAACAGTGCTTGTGTAGGGTGTTCGTGCGTTCCATCGCCGGCGTTGATCACTGTCGCATCAATGCGCTCCGAAAGAAACTTTGCAGCTCCAGGGTTGGGGTGACGCATCACCACCATATCCACTTTCATGGATAAAATATTGTTTACCGTATCCACCAACGTTTCTCCCTTTTTAACAGAGCTACTGGCGGCAGAGAAATTGACCACATCGGCGGACAAGCGCTTTTCCGCCAATTCAAACGAAAGGCGTGTACGGGTAGAGTTTTCGAAAAATAAATTAGCAATTGTAATGTCGCGCAGTGAGGGCACTTTTTTAATCGGGCGATTAATCACCTGCTTAAAGCTATCGGCAGTTTTGAAAATGATTTCAATGTCCTCTCGGGTGAGGTGCTTAATTCCCGTCAAGTGATCTACACTAATATTATCCATTTTCTTTGGGGGTAAATAAGATGACTTTATCTTCTCCTTCTAGTTCTTTCCATTCTACTGCTACGCGTTCCGAAACCAACGTGTCTACCGCTTTTCCGATGTAATCACCTTGAATGGGTAAATCTCGTTTAAAGCGGCGATCTACCACAGCCAAAAGCTCTACTTTTTGCGGGCGACCAAAAGCCAATAGCGCATCAAGTCCCGAGCGAATCGTTCTTCCGGTAAACAATACATCATCGATGAGCACCACATTCTTTCCTTCTATGATGAAGTCGATGTTGGTCACGCTTGGAATCAGTGGGCGTTCACGACGTCTAAAATCGTCGCGGTAAAACGTGATGTCCAGGTTCCCGCATTGCACGGTGCTGCCCAATTTCTGTTCAATCATGGTTTTTAACCGATTGAGCACATGTACCCCGCGAGGCTGTAGACCAATGAGTACGGTGTTCGAGAAATTATCGTGATTTTCTATTAATTGATGACAAAGCCGCTGGAGCGTAAGCTCGAACTGTTTTTCATTGAGAATAACTTGCTTTTCCATCAGGACAAAGATAAAATTTTGAATGAATCTGCGGTGTTTTTTTTAAAAATCTAAAAAGAATTCCCACCATCCTGCTGCGCAAGTGAATGGTGAGTTATTTAGTCGATTTTCGTTCCGTTGATGGTATTTTAATTTTTTATGCGTATGTTTATTGAAACAATACCTAATTAAAGGTTGGTTAGTAAATAGTTGGCAGTAATTATATGAACGACTAATAAACAAAAGGCGGATAACCTGAAAAGCCCAAGATTAAGCAAAACTTAATAAAGAGTAAAATGGAACAACAAAACATCAACGAACAAGTGAATGAAAAAACTGAAGAAAAAAATCGACCGACTGCAATTACTGTAATTTGTGTTATAGGATTTATTGGAGCCGCCTTTACGATTCCCTTAATTTTCTCCGACATTGCTGGACATATTGGAAGTTGGTATCCACCTTATTTAGGACTTTCAGCAATAATTGGTTTTGTTTGCATGGTTGGACTTTGGCAGATGAAAAAATGGGCTGCCTATACGTATACTGGTTTTGTAGGACTAAATCAAATAGTTCTCTTGACAATGGGTGTATGGAATATTATGGCACTTATAATTCCTGCAATAGTTGTGGGAATCGCCTTAACTCACCTAAATAAAATGGACTAAAACTTGACCTAAAACGAAGAATAAATGCTTCCAACACGGGTTTTGCGTAAGGCGCGGTAACATTCAAGCTTTGAGCTTTATACTTCTATTCCAGTTTAGTGAT
>JALQTG010000238.1 GCA_023264075.1 Crocinitomicaceae bacterium | reverse complement strand
TATGCCTGATTTGCCTGCTGATTCAGCATTTCTTCTTTGGCCTTTTTCTTCAAGATATTGTCGATTTCAACAATTCGATTATTAGGATGCACTTCTGCGGATTTGCCAGGAACAGAAAGTGCACCAGAATAATTTGTCAATGCATTTTCGTAGTCTTCAGCCATAAATAACTTGTCTGCATCAGCGATCAATTGATTGTACTTCGCTTCATTTTCTTTACCTTCATTCTCTACTTTTTCTAGGAGACTTTCGATTTTTGACTTCATGGCCGTCATCTTCCCTTCATTGTACCACATTCCGAATTTACTCGGATCGTAGCTCCACTCAACCACCGGTTCGGAATTCAAAAAACCAAAATCCACATTGGGACGATTGGTAAATAAATCGATATCGATTGGCGGGAAAAGCTTTCCTCCGATTGGAATATCTTCCTCATTGATACCACCTGAATTAATCGACATTGTTTTCGTGACGTATCCTGCTTTTGTAAACTGAACCTTCAGTGTTGCATTCAGCGGGATATTTACAAGATATTTTCCATTTGATGCAGAAGTCGTTTGAAAGATCTGCTTACCTCCTTCAAAAACAGTAACCTTTACATCACCTATACGTTTTTTGGAATCAACATCTGTTAAGCGACCATCAAATACCAACTGCTGCGCCATAAAAGAAGGAATGGCACTGAAAATCAAAAGTATAAATAATATTACCGCTTTCATTTGTATGGGTGAAGTAACGTAGTATATTACACCTAGTTACAAATTTCGTTCAAAACTTGTGGTTTAACTAACAAATATCGTTAAAATTACGGTAACATTGAATATTAAAAAGCATGCTTACAATAAATAAATTAAGTTTCTGGGAAAAGGAATTGTATTTCAAAGATGTAGACTTTATGATTTGTGGAGCTGGAATAGTTGGATATAGCGCTGCTTTAGAAATTCGTTCAAAATTCCCGGATGCTAAAATTGTGATTCTTGAAAGAGGTTACCTACCTACTGGGGCTAGCACGAAGAACGCGGGATTCGCTTGTTTTGGTAGCCCTTCAGAAATCCTTGACGACCTCTCGCATTCTACTGAAAGTGAAATTACTGCATTAGTTGCTCGAAGACACGAAGGGCTTCAACGTTTACTCGAACGCTGTGGTGAAAAAGACATCGACTATCTTCCGTTAGGTTCGTTCGAATTATTTACAGAAACCAATCGAAAAACCTACTCGAACTGCCTTGAAAAAATTAATTTCCTAAATCAATTAGCATTTAAAGCTACTGGAATTGAAGACTGCTATTCCCCTGTTTCCGTGAATGAATTTCCTTTTGCACAAACGGTTGGAATGCTTAGAAATAAAGGTGAAGGCCAAATCAACACCGGACTCATGATGCACAAACTACATCAACTTGCAGTAGATCAATCTATCCATGTCCTTTTTGGAATTGAAATAATTGAATGGGAGTCCTATGAAGAACATGTTATCATAAATTCTTCTATTGGAGAAATTTCTTGTGCTAAATTAATTATCGCTACGAACGGACTCTCTTCAAATATCCTTCCAGAGGAAGACGTTTCCCCAGCTCGTGCCCAAGTGATTATTACTCGTCCGATTCAAAACCTTCCGTTTCAGGGAACCTTCCACTACGACGCGGGCTATTATTATTTCAGAAATATCGGAAACCGGGTATTACTGGGAGGTGGACGAAACCTCGACATGGAAGGCGAAACCACTGATCAATTTGAAAACACCCCCTCAATTCTATCAGCACTTACACAACTACTTTCAACTGTGATTCTTCCGCAAATACCAGTTGAAATTGAGCACCAGTGGTCTGGAATTATGGGTGTAGGAAAAACTAAGCAACCCATCGTAAAAAAAATAAGTCCATTAGTAACGGTAGGTATACGGATGGGCGGAATGGGAGTGGCATTAGGCAGCCTTATTGGTAAGGAACTCGCTGATCTCCAAAACTAATTATTCATTGTCTGGATGGCGGATTCCTTTCTCTGGAAAACGGCCTTCAAATTGGGAAAGCCTGGATTTAATGTAGTTGATATCTTTGTCGACATTTCCGGTCGGTTGGAAGAGTTCTAAAAAGCCACCTTTCTTATTTTTATAATCGATGTATCCTAAATAAATAGGAACATTCGCTTTTTGCGCGATATAGTAAAACCCTTTTTTCCATTTTGGATTATAGCTCCTCGTTCCCTCTGGCGTGAACACCATAAACATGGATTCATTTTCATCAAAATAGTTTACTGCTTGATCCGTAAAGTTGTTCACCCCTTTTCGATCAACAGGAATCCCGCCCATCGCCTTCAACATCCAGCCTAGCGGCGGAAAAAACAATTCTTTCTTGATAAGAAAACTTCCCTTGACCCCATATTGTAAAAAGGCTAATCGACCAATGATAAAGTCATAATTACTGGTATGCGGGCCCATGCAAACAACACATTTCTTTATGCCTTCGGGACTCGTTTTATCAATTTCCCAACCGAATAACCTAAAGATAAATCGACTAAATTTTCTCATGAAACAAAAATAATGATAAAAAGAACGCTTACATTTACGCTGTGAAAATAATTAACCCCAAAAAGAGATTTCTTGCCTCATTTGTCATCGTAGTTGTACTTTGGCTTAACTATTCCTTAGTAAGTTATTTTTTAAGGGATGATAACAACATACTTCACACTTATATTCCTGCTGATGCCAGTATTAGTTTGCGGATCAATAACGACATCTTGATGCGCAGAATGCTTTATGATTTGTTTTTTCAATCTAATTTCTCAGATGAAGAGCTGGACCGATTAACGTTCAAAGGAGAATCGACCACATTACCAGCGCTGGGTATTGATATAACCAAAGAGATTGTGTTGTTCTATGAAGACTGGAATGACAAGTCCATTGTAGGTTGGTTATTTCATATTTCTGATGAAGAGACTTTTAAAAACTATCCTCTTGATGACCCTTCAATAATAAAATCCAATAATGGCAGTATAGGGTGTGCGCTCATTCTTTCCGATCTCCCGTCGAAAGATGAGTCTGTTAGGTTTGTTAACTATGCGAATGACTTGTTGATTCCTTCAAAAGATCGTTCTGACCTAAAGCGCTATTTCGGAAGTCCACCAAATAACTCACTTCTTCAATGTTTTTTTGAAGGAGAAACTAATGGTTACCTCCAAAAAATAGGAATAGATATTACGTTTGAAGAGGAAAAACTTGTTATACGAGGAAAGGGAAAGAAAAACCCTCTTCTTGATTATGGTATCGATTCCCTGCATTACATTGCAGAACCTGCTCGTGCAGAATACCTCGAAATAACTGCTGGAGAATTGCCTGATACACTTCGCTCTTACATCAATTTTCTTTTCGAAAACGCCGCAGTAAAGCTTCCACGAATTTCCTCACAGCATATGATGATGTATGGTGTAGAAATCGATAATATTAAAGGCACGATGGCCGTCTTACCCAAGTTTGACGCGATTTTTCGATTCGAAGAAAGTTTCCTTCTAGAAGACTTCAAAAATACAGTCACCGGCTTAGATAGTGCGCACATTCTATCCGAAAAGCAATCTTTTTCAATCGGAAATGTAACGTATAGCATGAAACAATTGTCGCCCACAGAAATCTACGTCGGTATCAACCCGCACCCAAAAATTGATGTTAAAGTGAACCCAAATTTCTTTCAAATCAAAGGTAATCTAGCGAGTCTTTTCACCATAGAGGGTACTGGTTTAATTGCGCAAATCGCTCAATTGATGCCTGAAGTACAAAACTCTAAACATTTTCTCGGAACTGTTGAGAACTTTGATATACGTGCATTTGTAAATAAAGAAAACCAAATTAACATAGATGGTACTATGACCTTCCCGCAAGATAAGATGGCTTCTTTAGAATTTTTCAGCTACTTGATTCGTTTTTAAACTTATGACTCGCCAGTTGAAACGTGCATTAATTATACAGGGAGGAGGATTCAAAACTGCTTTTTCGGCTGGAGTACTGGATGCATTTCTTGCTACTGAACATGATCCTTTTGATATTTATGCGGGGGTTTCTGGTGGCGCCAATGCCCTCTCCTATTTCTTAGCAGGACAGTACAAGAGCTGCATTGAATCTATCCATGTATTGTTGGATGATCCGAAATTCATCAATTATAAACAG
>JALQTG010000181.1 GCA_023264075.1 Crocinitomicaceae bacterium | reverse complement strand
ATCGGGTTCCGCAGCTCCTGATTTTGAGTTGCCGAATCCAGATGGAAAAATGATGAGACTGTCAGATTACAAGGGAAAAGTAGTTTTATTGGATTTTTGGGCATCTTGGTGTGGTCCTTGTCGCAAAGAAAATCCACATGTTGTGCATTTGTATGAAACGTATCATGAAGATGGATTTGAAGTGTTTTCTGTTTCCTTGGATAAAGACCGGGATAAATGGGTAGCTGCCATTGCTAAGGATAATTTGGTCTGGAATGGGCACGTTTCAGACTTGATGTTCTGGCAAAGTGCAGCCGCTAAGTTGTATCAAGTGAGCAGTATTCCTCATACTGTCCTGATTGATCGAGAAGGGAATATTATCGCCACTAAGCTTCGCGGATATCAACTCGAGCAAACGTTAAAAAGCATTTTTGGACATTAAGCGCAATGAGCACACCTAAACTCTATTTTGCATCTGACTTTCACCTCGGTGTTCCATCTTATGAAAAAAGCTTGGAACGCGAGAAATTAGTGGTGCAATGGTTAGAAGAGGTGAGTAAAGATGCGGATGCTATATACATTGTAGGGGATATTTTTGATTTCTGGTATGAGTATAAGCATGCTGTTCCTAAGGGTTTTGTGCGCTTTCAAGGGAAAATTGCAGAGCTATCAGATAAAGGTGTTGAAATCCATTTTTTCATCGGAAATCATGATATGTGGATGTTTGATTATTTCCCCAAAGAACTTGGCGTTTTCCTGCATCGTGAACCCATCCAAGTTGAAGTAGGAGGTAAGAAATTATTGATTGGTCACGGTGATGGACTTGGACCTGGTGATAAAGGATATAAATTCATTAAGAAGATTTTCTCTAACCGTTTTTTTCAATGGTGCTTTGCGCGACTTCATCCCAATTTTGGAATCGGTATCGCGAATTATTTTTCTAGAAAAAGTCGCGCTGCAACGGGTGATGTTGACGAAGTATTTCTTGGCGAGGATAAAGAGTGGTTAGTAACTTACTCCAAAGAACAACTCCAAAAAGAGCATTTCGATTATTTTGTTTTTGGTCACCGTCATTTACCCATTGATCTCGGCGTGGGTGAAAATTCTCGTTATATTAACCTTGGAGATTGGATTAAGTACCGCACGTATGCGGTTCTTGAGGAAGGTGAACTGAAGTTGTTGACCTATCCGGGGAATCACTTGTATGATTTCCAAAGTAAGTCAGCATCGAGAAACTGATCTTAGCTCTTGTCTTGTCGCAAACACTCAATCGCAATTTTTGCGCTGTTTAAGGCTAATGGAATACCTCCACCTGGGTGAACAGTAACTCCGGCAAAGTATAGTCCTTTTATTTTTTTACTAAAATTGGGGTGTCTGTAAAAGGCCGCATAGGTGTTATTCGACGAATTCCCATAGATTGAACCAAATTTCCCTGAGTACGTATTTTCAATAAAAACAGGGTCCATTACAAATTCTTCCTCGATATAAGCTTCAATGGATGTGTTCAGAGTTTTATTGATGACTTCAATCACTTTTTTTCGTGCTGTTGACCGATAAGCATCCCAATCTTGTCCTTTGTTGATAGTTACGTTGATCATAACAAACCAATTTTCACCATCAATTGGCGCATCAGACGGTATCTCTTTCGAAGTAATGTTGATGTATATAGAAGGATCATCTTGGAGTGTGAAATCATCAAAAAGCGCTTTGAATTCCTTGGTGTAATCTGATGAGAAGATCATGTTATGGACACCTAACTCTGAGAATTGCTTACGGATTCCCCAATAAAATACCATCGCAGAACTTGACTTTTCCTGATTTAATATTTTCATTGGCCGATCAGCTTCGGGCATGAGCTTTTCATAGGTAAAGGCAACGTCCATGTTACTCAGGACGACTTCAGCATCATATCGGCCTATTTCGGTTTGAACACCAACCACTACATTTTTATCTAGGTGAATTTTTTCAACTTTTTCTTGAAATCGAAAAGTTACACCTTGCCGTTCTGCAAGTTCTTTCAATGTGTGCGCAATATTTACCATCCCTTTATTCGGTAGATATACGCCCTCATTCATTTCCAAATGCTGAATCATGTTGAGCATAGCGGGTGTTTTGAATGGGTCACTTCCATTATACGTCGCATATCTATTGAAAATCTGGATGGTTTTCGGGTTGGAGAATGTATGGGTATTCTCCTCATTCATGGTGCTATTGAGCTTGTACTTCGGTAGTCTAGAAAGTGCTTTGAGCAATTTCTTATTCAATAATCCTTTCCAACGGTGTAAAGATGTTTCAATGAAAAGAGGGGCAATGGCCTTATAATTTTCTCCAGATTTCTTCAAGTATTTCCGTACAACTTTAGGGTCCTCACCCAGTTCTCGTTCGAACGTTGCTATTAGGTCTTTTTCATTTGCTGGAAGACTAAAATGTTGACCATCTGGAAAAAAATAGGTGAATGATTCATCGAGTTTCTTATACTGGAAAATTGAAAAATCTTCTCCGCATAATTCAAATAGTTCACGAATATATTCAGGTCCCGTAAATACGGAAGGCCCCATATCAAAACGCCATTCACCTAGTTGAAGATTGTTCATTTTTCCTCCAACGTGATTGTTGGCTTCGAAAACTGTAACTGCATAGCCTTCTTTCGCAAGTCGAATGGCAGCCCCGAGTCCTCCAATACCGGCACCAATAACAATGGCTTTCATACCTGTCGATTAGCTTAGCCGTGACATTGCTTGTACTTTTTACCACTTCCACACGGACAAGGATCATTTCGATTGATTTTCTTGTCAGCAACAACCGGTTGTGGTTTAGGCATACTTTGCTGTTCTGAATTAGCCATCGCTTGGTCGTACCCTTGACTCCCTCTAAATTGAGGGGGAGGAGTGCTACTTGTTGATGCTGTCTGATTCACTTGTGCTTGCGCATAACTATCTTGTTGTTTCGCGGCTTGATTCGCAACGGATTGAGGCGCTTCTTGCACAGGAACAACTCCTTTTACCAAGAATTCAACTGTTTCTTTATTCAAACGATCCAACATGTCGCGGAACAAGTTGTACGATTCCAATTTGTAAACCAATAAAGGGTCTTTTTGCTCATGTCGTGCCTGTTGAACGGATTGCTTCAAGTCGTCCATTTCACGCAAGTGCTCCTTCCATTCGTTGTCAATTAATCCAAGAACAATCGCTTTCTCAAACGCTTTAATCATTGACTTTCCTTTAGTATCATAGGCGTCTTGAATGGTCGTTGAAACTTCTAACCCTCTAATTCCATCAGTGAAAGGAGCGCGTATGTGTCGTGTTCTGTTTTCAGGATTTTCGTAATGACGCGTAACGTCTTTGAAAATCATTGCTGCAATAGCTTCATTCTTGGCTTCATAACGTTCCATCGCTTTATTGTAAACCTGATCTACGAGCTGAGCCGGAGAAGTAGATGAATAGTCTTCCTTCGATACTGGAGATTGAATTCCAAGAATTTTAATGAGTTCCAATTCGAAATCTTCGAAGTCATCTTTACCACTAAATTGGTTGCAAACTACCTCCGCTGTATCATAAAACATATTCGCAATATCCAAGTCTAACCGGTCTCCGTACAAGGCATTTTTACGTTTTCTATAAACTGCCTTACGTTGTGCATTCATTACGTCATCGTATTCCAACAAATGTTTACGATTACCAAAGTTGTTTTCTTCTACTTTTTTCTGTGCACGTTCTATAGACTTCGAAATCATTCCATGTTGAATCACTTCTCCTTCTTTCAATCCCATTCGGTCCATTAACTTAGCTATGCGCTCGGAACCGAATTTACGCATCAAATCATCCTCTAGAGAAACAAAGAATTGAGAGGAACCTGGATCTCCTTGACGTCCAGCACGACCTCTTAACTGGCGGTCAACGCGTCGTGAGTCGTGTCGCTCAGTACCAACAATCGCCAATCCACCTGACTCCTTTACGCCTGCGCGTAATTTAATATCCGTTCCACGACCAGCCATGTTTGTAGCTATCGTTACAGCTCCAGCTTGTCCAGCTTCGGCAACAATTTCTGATTCACGCTGATGGTGCTTGGCATTCAATACATTGTGTTTAATGCCTTTAATCTGCAGCATTCTACTCAATAATTCAGAAATTTCTACCGTAGTAGTACCCACAAGTACCGGTCGGCCTTCTTTTACCAAACGTTCAATTTCAACAATTACTGCATTGTATTTTTCACGTGCCGTTTTGTACACTAAATCGTCCAAATCTTTCCGTGCAATTGGCTTATTCGTAGGGATGACAACCACATCTAGTTCGTAGATGTCCCAGAATTCTTTAGCTTCAGTTTCTGCCGTACCTGTCATACCTGACAGTTTGTGGTACATACGGAAGTAATTTTGTAAGGAAACTGTCGCATACGTTTGTGTAGCATCTTCTACTTTTACGTTTTCTTTCGCTTCAATTGCTTGGTGCAGACCGTCTGAATAGCGACGTCCTTCCATTATACGACCAGTGGATTCATCTACAATTTTCACTTTTCCATCCACCAATACATATTCTACTTCTTTCTCGAATAGGGTATATGCCTTTAAAAGTTGATTAACGCTATGAATTCGCTCTGATTTGATAGAATACTCTCGAATCAATTCACTTTTCTTTTGAGCCAATTCTTCTTTGTTGGCTGTATCCTTCTCTAAAGTCGCTAACACAGTTCCGATGTCCGGTAAAATATAGAACGTGGGGTCTTCATTTCCAGACATCAAGTCGATTCCGCGGTCAGTAAGGTCGATGGTGTTATTTTTTTCGTCAATGACAAAGAATAATTCTTTATCAATTATGGGCATTTGCTTATTTTGCTCGGCCATGTAGAAGTTCTCCGTTTTTTGAAGATGCGCTTTTACACCAGGCTCTGACAAGAATTTTATCAATGCTTTGTTTTTCGGTAAACCTCTATAGGCACGTAATAATTTTATCCCTCCTTCTTCTAATCTGCGCTTTTGTTCCTTTTTGTCATCAATAGGTTCGTTGAGAACGGCGAGATCTTTCTTTGCTTCAGCAAGAACTTGGTTGATTAGCTTGCGCTGCGCTTCTACAACACGCTCAACTTTTGGTTTAAGTCCTACATACTCTTGTTCATTACCGCGTGGTGTTGGTCCAGAAATGATTAAAGGAGTACGTGCGTCGTCAATTAACACCGAATCGACCTCATCGATGATGGCATAATGGTGTTTCTGTTGAACAAGACTTTCAACATCACTAGACATATTGTCACGCAGGTAATCAAAACCAAATTCATTGTTCGTACCAAACGTAATGTCTGAGCGGTATGCCTTTTTTCTACCTTCTGAGTTCGGGCGGTGGTTGTCAATACAATCTACAGTAAGTCCATGAAATTGATACAACGGTCCCATCCACTCGCTATCACGACGAGCAAGGTAGTCATTCACGGTAACCACATGTACACCTTTTCCAGATAAGGCATTTAGATAAACAGGTAGGGTTGCTACTAATGTTTTTCCTTCTCCAGTTTGCATTTCTGCAATATTTCCACGGTGCAATACTGCTCCACCCATGATTTGTACATCATAGTGTACCATCACCCATTCTACCTCAGTGCCAGCGGCTGTCCATTTATTTTTCCAAATAGCTTTGTCACCATTTATTTCAATCCCGTCTTTTTTCGCAGCGAGTTCTTTATCAAAATCAGTAGCGGTAACTTTTAACTCACCATTTTCTGACCATCTTCTAGCCGTTTCTTTTACCACTGCAAATGCTTCTGGAAGGATCTCTGCTAGAATTTCCTCAATTTTCTCGTCAAGCTTCAGTTTAAGCTTATCGATTTTCTCAAAAAGGGCTTCTTTGGAGTCCACTGGAGTAGAAGGATCATTTGATGTAGCCTCTAGCGCTTCTATCTCTTGCTCGATAGCAGCGGTTTCCTCCGTTATTTTTTTGCGGAAAGCGGTTGTTTTTCCGCGCAACTCATCATCTGTTAGGGATGAATATGTGGAGAAATGCTCACTTACTTTATTTATAATGGGTTGGT
>JALQTG010000121.1 GCA_023264075.1 Crocinitomicaceae bacterium | reverse complement strand
ATTCTCGGAAACTCATTAAGTAGACGAATGTATAAATCTATCGATGCACCCGCTAACATACCATCTTTTGCAATATCAGTGCAAACAACGTGACGAACACCTTTTTGGGTATACTGTTCTAAAAAGTCATAAATGGTGACCGATGAGTCCTCTTGCCAGCCATTGATTGAAATTAGTTCATTTCGAACATCTGCTCCTAAGATTAAACGTTCCGAACCATATTTGTCAAGCCATTCGAAGAATAGCATTGGTGATTTGACGGCCAAGCTTCCCACAGTTACTTGATTTGCTCCAGCTTCAAGGACTAATTCAAGTGTTTCAGTAGATTTGATTCCTCCTCCAAAATCAACGATTAAGTTGGTCTCCCTTACAATTCTCTGAAGAACAGGTAGGTTCACGACGTTATTTGACTTAGCACCATCCAGATCAACTAAATGAAGGTATTTTAATCCAGCATCTTCGAAACTTTTCGCCATTTCAACTGGATTTTCGCTGTATGTTTTCTTTTGAGAGTAGTCTCCCATGGTCAAACGCACACATTTCCCATCTATAATATCGATTGCTGGAATTATTTTAAAGGTGTTCATCTCTATTTCTTTAAAAAGTTTCGTATTATCTGCTCTCCCGCAACACCGCTTTTTTCGGGATGAAATTGGCATGCATAAAAATTATCTTTCTGTAAAGCAGCTGAAAAGTCCCCATGGCAATCAGTTTTCGCAATGGTTTCCGAAACCACTGGAACGTAGTAACTGTGGACGAAGTACACATCATTTTCAATGTTTTCTAAAATGGATTTTCCTTCATGGAGTTCATTCCAACCCATATGAGGAACCTTAAAATCACCTTTGAAACGTAGGACATCCACATCAAAAATCCCTAAACCATCTACATCCCCTTCTTCAGTATGACGACACATTAATTGCATACCGAGACAAATACCCAGTACAGGTTGTCTCAATGTCGGAATAAAATCAACAAGCTCTTTGGCGTGCAGCGCTTTCATGGCTGCTTGTGCGTGTCCAACACCAGGAAATATTACAAGGTCAGCGCTGGATAAAACGCTTTTATTATCTGTAATTATTGGATCTACACCCAGTCTTTCGAGTGCATACATTACTGAGTGTAAATTCCCAGCACCATAGTCAATTATTGCTACTTTTTTCATAACTTTTTTCCTACAATACACCCTTAGTACTCGGTAGAAATGCATCATTTGCATTCCTCGTTTTTGCCATTTTAATAGCTTTCGCAAAGGCCTTAAAAATTGACTCTATTTTATGGTGTTCGTTTTCTCCTTTCGCTTTGATGTATAAATTACATCTGGCTGCATCCGAAAAACTCTTAAAGAAGTGGAGAAACATTTCTGTTGGCATGTCACCAACTTTTTCACGTGTAAATTCAGCCTTCCAAACCAACCAGTTACGACCTCCAAAATCAAGTGCTACTTTAGCTATGCAATCATCCATGGGTAAGAAAAAACCGTATCGTTCCATTCCTATTTTATTCCCGATGGCTTTATCAAAACATTCACCTAGAGCTATTGCGGTATCTTCGATAGTATGGTGTTCATCTACTTCTAAGTCACCTTTAACATGTATTTTCAAATCTAATGCTCCGTGACGTGCTATTTGTTCTAGCATATGGTCAAAAAATTTAAGGCCTGTGTCAATGCTCGCCTTCCCTGTTCCGTCTAAATTCAACTCAATCGAAATATCCGTTTCTTTTGTAGTGCGTTGCACAGCAGCGGTCCGCTCACCTAATTTTAGGAATGCGTAAATTTCTTCCCAATCACAGGTTTCAATAGCTACGACATCTAGTATCTCTTGCACTCCCAAAGATATTTCTGTTTTTCCAGGGTCGTTACTATTACGCATGTAAATACCTTTTGCGCCCAGATTTTTTGCCAATTCCATATCGGTTAATCGATCCCCTATTACATAGGAATTCGCAAGATCATAGTCCCCATTAAGGTATTTTGTTAGCATTCCTGTTCTTGGTTTGCGTGTGTTTGCATTTTCCTCGGGAAAGGTGCGATCGATGCATTGTTCTGAGAATACAATTCCCTCACCAGCCAATGCTTCTACCATGAGGTTGTGCGGCCCTTCAAACGCTTCTATGGGATAAGCATCAGTTCCTAAACCATCTTGATTGGTTACCATTGCCAATTCAAAATCCAATTCTTTAGCGATTTTACTCAAAAATTGAAATCCTTTTGGATAGAATTCTAATTTAGTTAAACTGTCTAATTGATAATTTTCTGGCTCTAAAACCAAAGTTCCATCTCTATCTATAAATAATACTCTTTTCGGCATTGTTGAATGTTTTTAATAATTCAATAATTTGTTCAGTTTCTTCTTTAGTTCCAATACTAATTCGCAAGCAATTTTCGCATAAAGGTTGATTGCTTCTGTTGCGAACCACTACTCCATTTTCGATAAATTGTTGGTATCTAAAATTCGCATCATCCACTTTAATTAAGATAAAATTGGCGTCCGAAGGATATATTTTCTCAACAAATTCGCATTTTGAAAGTGCTTCGATGAGTTTATTTCGTTCCACCAATATTTTTCTAACTTGCGTTGGCATCGTACTTTGCAACAATTTTTTGACAGCAGTTTCTTGAGACAAACCGTTAATGTTGTAAGGTGGCTTAATTTTATTCAAAACTGCAATAATTTCTCTAGATGCATACAAAATTCCGATTCGTAATCCTGCCATTGCATACGCTTTTGATAAAGTTTGGGTGATAATCAAATTAGGAAAATCTTTCAAAACACTTAACCAACTTTCATCTTTTGAAAAATCAATATACGCTTCATCAATTACCACTAATCCTTTGAATTGATTGAGAATTTTAATTACGGATGAATCTGTAAAAGAATTTCCTGTTGGGTTATTTGGTGAACACAAAAAGATGATTTTCGTATTGTTATCCACAGCATTTATAATGGCTTCTACATTCGGTTGAAATTCCTCATTTAGTAACACTTCACGATTTTCAATAGCATTGATATTGGCTAAAACTCCATACATTCCATAGGTTGGCGGCAATGTAATGATATTATCGCGATTCGGTTCACAGAAAGCTCTGAAAATCAAATCTAAAACTTCATCACTTCCGTTTCCTAAAAGAATATTTTCTTTTGAAACGTTATTTTTATCCCCAATAATGGCTTTTAGCTCTTTTTGCTGTGGATCTGGATAACGATTTATGCCGTTAGTAAACGGATTTTCATGAGCATCTAAATAGACCATTGGCTTTGTAAACTGTTCAAATTCATCGCGTGCTGAAGAATATGGACTAAGTTTTTTTACGTTCTTTCTGATTAAGTTTTCTAAATTCATAGCTTTTATTTTAATCTTAATGTAACTGCGTTTTTGT
>JALQTG010000107.1 GCA_023264075.1 Crocinitomicaceae bacterium | reverse complement strand
CAATTACTGAACTTCAAACGTTCAATAATATTCCGAAGAAAGTCACGCTCAATGAGTACATTGAGATTTCAAAATTTTACAGTACACCCAAAAGTAATACGTTTATTAATGGTGTGTTGGATAATGCAGTGTTGCGTTTGGAGAAAGAGAATAAAATCCAGAAAGTGGGTAGAGGTTTAATGAATTAAATGCAAAGGATGAAAAAGTTTCTATTTGGTAGTTTTTTGGTGGTTGGATTAGTTGTAGTCACCGCATGTTCGGGCGATACTGAAGCAACAGTTGGTCAATATACATCGGTAGAATATGAAGCAATCTATGACGCTGGAACAGTAGCAAAAGGAGAAATCGTTAAAGCCAAAATCGGCATTAAGAATGTAGGAGATTATCCATTGGTGATTGCCAATGTAAAGCCTGCTTGTTCTTGCACCGTTCCAAGTTATGATACAGACCCAGTTGCTCCGGGAGAAACGGCATATATTAATGCCGAGGTAGATACAGATAAAACGGGAAAAGGAATTATAAATAAGCCAATTACAATTACTGCAAATACACGTCCTTCAACAACGAAAGTGACGATCAAAGCAACAGTGATTGATTAATTAATAAAGAGTATAAACAAAAAAAGTAAGTTATGGGTGGAGAAGGAGGTTCTCAGTTAATTATGTTGTTATTGATTTTAGGGGTATTCTATTTTTTTATGATACGTCCTCAAATGAAGAAACAAAAAGAATTGAAAAAGTTTAGAGAAAGTCTCGCTGCAGGAGATAAAGTAATAACTATAGGTGGTATTCACGGAAAAATTCTCGAAGTGAATGATACAACCGTATTACTTTCTTGTGAAGGAGGGAAACTCAGAGTTGAAAAATCAGCTGTGTCGAATGGAATGGATCCTCAATTAGGGGCTCAGAAGTAGTGCTATTAGAACAAATGAAATGAGCTATCTCAAGGAGGTAGCTCATTTTTTTTCAAGAAGTATACATTAGTTATAAATCCAGCTCTTTGCGCACATCTATCTGTGAAGCATATTCAGCCAAAACGGATTGATTTTCTTGAATTTCTATCCAGTGAACCTGATTTAGACTAATCACAATCCAAACTTCAACGTAGAAACCACAAATTGTGAAGAGGTGAATCCGGTGAACTCCCTGGGAGCGAGCACCAACATAATCCCCTTCTCTTTTCAGTAGGGTATATCGTTTTTCTATCGTTAGTTTCCTAAATTCACGTTGACTAATTTTCATGGAGGGAGGAAATAATTTCAACTTTATCATATTCCCGATGAACCTTTGTACATTTGAGGTGTACGGAACCCAAAATTAACAAGAATGAAGTACATTTTGCTTATCGGTTTATTTTTACTCTATCAATTGTCTGTTGCGCAGCAAAATTCCCCTGAAAAGCAAGAGGAAGAGAAAGAAAACTCCGTTTCCCCAGTCATGAATTCGAATTATGTTGAGCCCGCTATGCGCGAAGAAATTCGGAAAAAGGATAAATCCACGCGCGTCATGAGTGCTCAGGATGTCGTATCTCCTGAGTCATCCTTAGTTCACCAACGTTACGTTCAGGCGAATGTAGCTTTTCAAAGTACCTACAGTACCTCCAAAAAATCGACTTCACGTAAATCTGCTACTCCTGAAGAAATCATGGAAATGAATTTGAAGCTTGAGTCCATGCGTGCTGCGAATCCTACAGGTTTTGAATATCAATTGGCAGAATATCAAATTGGACACCATGATGTTTCAAAAATTCGTTATTTAAAGGAGGCTGAGCGACTTAATCCTACCAATAAGGAGGTTCAAATCCAGCTTGCTGCTTATCATGAAATTACGGGAGGAGCCGAAAAAACTACTTGCTTGAAGAAACTTTCCAAAAGCAAGTATTTTTCGGATGATTTATTGAATTATGCTCAATTAGTGTTGGCAACAATGCCCAAAAACGGTGTGTTGATCACCCATGGAACAAATGATACGTATCCGCTATGGATGTTACAGGATATCAATAACTATCGTTCGGATGTCACGATTGTGAGTTTGGATTTAATGCAAAGTGAAGCGTATCGTCAACGATTGGCGAAGAAGGGGTTTCGATTACCAGCGTCTTCATTCGTTGATACACAGTTTTTGAAAGAATTGGTTCAACTCAATCCGTCAATAGGTATTCATATTTCGATGACTGTTCCTTCGCCTTATTTAAATTCCATAAGATCATACTTGGAAATAGAAGGACTTAGCTTTGCAACAAACAGCGCCGATTTTGCCACGAACAACCAACACATATATCAGCAACTGCTAAAGGAACTAGAAGGGTTGTATGTGCCGAAGACGACCTTAGGTAAACAACTTCAACTGAATTTAACGCCGATGCTACTTGTCATTCGAAATACAGCAGTTATCACAAATGATAAACGGTTACTTAAAAAAGTTGAAAAACAATTGATTGAATTGGCGAAGGCTGGAGGAAAGGAACAACAAATTAAATCGTTGATGAAGTAAGAATGGGGTTATTCCGCACAAATTATAAGAAGAACTCAGACGAAGAGCTCATGCTTTATTTAGGTAAAGGTGATAAGCGTGCATTCGATGAGTTATATCTGCGCTATGCCGATAATTTGTGTTATTTCTTTATGCGAAAATTGAAGCACGATCGTGAAAAAGGGGAGGACTTTGTACATGATATTTTTGCAAAGTTGATTGAGCGACCTGAGCTTTTTGATGTAACAAGGACGTTCAAAACATGGATTTATTCGGTGGCAAACAATATGTGTAAAAACGAATATAAAAAGATGGAGGTGCGTTCGAATACTTCGAATGGGCTGGACAGCTCGTACAACGTATCACTGAATGAACTATCGGCCACAGAAGTAATGCATAATGAGCAGTTCAAAGAGGAGCTCGCGCATTCGTTGAATCAGATGGATGAGAAGCATAAAGAGGTGTTTGAACTTCGTTTTTTCCAAGAATTGTCCATAAAGGAAATTGCAGAGGTCATGGAAATCAATGATGGAACAGTGAAGTCTCGGTTGTTTTATGCCACAAAAAGATTATCAGAATCACTCGCCATTTTTGATCCGAATTTAAATAGAGAGGTATGACGAAAGAAATTGAACATATTATTTTGAATAAAGAATACATTCAGTTAACTCCTGAAGAGAAGGAGTTAATTCATGAATTCGCTGAAACAGAGGTTGACTTTGAGCAACTTAAGTTTGTGTTGATGCAAGTGAATTCGACGAGGAAGAGCGAGATGCCAAAGGTAGATAAATCTGTGAAAGGTAGATTAGACAGCTTGTTTGATCAAACGTATAGTGCAAAGCGGCTCGTATGGTACAACCGTTTATGGTTGTTTCTTTGGCCGGAGGAAACAAGAATTTATGCGCGTCCAATGTTTCAATTGGCGACGATGGTCGTAGTGATTGTGAGTGTAGTCACATTTGTCCCATTTAGTTCTACTGAAAGTAGGCTCGCGCTAAATGAACCAGTTCAAAATGAGTACAAGATTGATGAAACAAGCGAAGAATTCAAAGAAGTAATAAAGGAAGTAGAAGTAGTTGAATCCCCTCAAGAGGAGGCAATAACGGAAAAGCTGGCTGACAATAAAGTAAGCCAAAATGTTGATATGAATTCAGGGAAGACATTGTCAGAAGAAACCGTTGCAGAAGATGTATTCATCAAAGATCAAGTAGCTGAATCCGTTAATCTATCTAGCGCGGGTGCTGCTTATTCTAGT
>JALQTG010000273.1 GCA_023264075.1 Crocinitomicaceae bacterium | reverse complement strand
CTTTCTCAGCAACAGTTGATGGCACTCCCTACAGTCTTGTTATGGACGTAAATGGCATGTATTGCGAATCAACTAAGTCAAAAGAGATTAATCCTTCTCCTCAACCTTCCACAGCAACCTATAATGCAACAATGAAGAGTGATGTTCAGTTGGACTTTATTCAAATTTCACTCGGTAAATTAAATTTTAATGCAGAGGTGGATGCGGATCCATCTTTAGAGCAGTTTACAACATTCTTTAATGCCAATGCCAATCCTGATTATTCGCTTGGGGCAAACACAGGAGTGGAAGTAGTTTTTAGAGATGCTGCAGGAAATGTTTGGTATAGCGATCCCTCTTCAACAGATCCACTAACTTTCTCATTTACTTCATTAGTTCAGGAGTCGGATGAGTCAGGAGATTACATGAAGTTTCAAGCTGCATTCACTTGTACGATGGTAGATGACTTGGTAACCCCAACTGCCTCATTGACGGTAGAAAATGCAGTATTCAAAGCACATTTCAAACGCTAATGTAATCTAGTCTTCTCAATAAGAGATATTAAGATGCTATAATCAAAGTATTAAGTTGGTCAAAATCTATTGTTTTGACCAACTTTTTTTTTAACTTCCCCGAAAATGTATTGACTTACATGGCTGATAGACTCAAAATTGCGATTCTCGGAGATTTCAACTTCACGTACAATGCACATCATGCAACGAATTTAGCTATTGAGCATTCGAAGAACCTCTTAGACATCGAAGTGAATACATATTGGTTGCGGATTCATGAGGCAGCTAGTTTAAAGCCACATCAATTTGCGAATTATGATGGCTTATTTGTAGCACCCGGTCCATTCGAAAATATGTTTTTTGTTTCTGGCGTATTAGATGCAGCAATTCAGTCGGGAGTACCATTGTTGATCACAGGGGACGCCTACAAAGTCTTTATAGAAATCTTGATTGCCCATAACAATTTGAATGCAAACAACGAGAAATTGATTTCAGATAATCTATCTCCTAAGGACAGTTTTGAGCGCATTGATGTATTTCCAGTTTCCAAAGAATTGGAAAAAATGTATAACGGAATTGCACGTGTGGAACTTTCGTCTTCGCGCTTTTCATTATACCCACAATTGTTAGACTACCTGAAAAGTGAGGTATTGGATATTGAAGGAGTGAATCAATTTGATGATCCCGATGTTGTAAGTCTGCGTAAGCATGTCTTTTGTGTGGCAAGCATGAGCCTTCCGCAAATATGTAGTACTAGAGAAATGCCGCACCCGCTCATTAGTTCTTTTCTGAATATCGCATCACAAATAGATGTGCTTAAAAAGGAAAAAGCTGGTTAGTCTAATTTTAGAATAAATCAGGGTTTGTTTCTTGGGATTTTTCATAACCTTCATCTATGAGTAGTTCTTGTCCTTCGGCAGCGTTGACGGCCAATTGATCGCAACGTTCATTTTCAGGATGCCCTGCATGACCTTTTACCCAAACGAATGTCGGCTTGTATTTTGCATGAAGTGGTATATATCGCTTCCATAAATCTGGATTCTTCTTTCCTTTGAACCCCTTTTTGTCCCAACCAAAGACCCATCCTTTTTCAACTGCATCTACAACGTACTTCGAGTCGCTATAAATAGTTATAGGGTATTTTGTGGAATTCAAGGCCTCTAAAGCAACAATAACAGCTAAGAGCTCCATTCGATTGTTGGTAGTTAATCGAAAACCTTCCGCTAATTCTTTTTCTTTTCCTTGAAAACGTAGGATGGCTCCGTAGCCCCCATTGCCCGGGTTCCCTTTAGCAGCGCCGTCTGTAAAGATTTCGATTTTCATATGCGTAAAGATAAAAAAATACGGTCTCAAAATTATTTTTAAAAAATATAGTACTATGCAATGCAAGGTATTATATTTAGCATATATTTGTCCCAGAAAACAAACAATATGAATTTAGAAAACACACAAGCACAAATGCGAAAGGGTATTTTGGAGTATTGTATTCTAATGATTTTGTCGAACAAGGAATGTTATCCTTCAGAAATTATTGATGAGTTAAAAGCGGCTAAACTCATTGTGGTTGAAGGAACGCTTTATCCGCTCTTGACGCGTTTGAAGAATGCAGAATTACTCCAATACCGATGGGAAGAGTCTAAATCGGGTCCTCCGCGAAAATATTATTCCCTTACGGATGCCGGGGTGAATTTTTTAACTAATCTAACTTCAACGTGGGAGGAACTGGCAGAAGCGGTTACCACACTTTCAAAAAAATAATGATATGAAAAAAACAGTTTCAATAAATTTAGCGGGTTTGGTGTTCAATATCGAAGAGCCAGCATATGATCGACTTAAAAAATACCTTGACGATATTCGAAGAATGTTTTCACACGAATCCGGTGCGTTGGAAATTATGGAGGACATTGAATCTCGGATTGCTGAGCTTTTTCATAAACGATTGGGGCAATTTCGACAGGTTGTGACCGATGTGGATGTAGAGGAGGTTATTCTTCTTATGGGAGAGCCAAGAGATTATGCAATGGAGGAGGATTCCAAGGATAATGTAGAGCGTGAATCGCAGGATCGTTCGTCACAAAAAGTAGAGGATGGTTTTCGTCAGAAACGCTTATATCGCGATGAGGATAATGCTTCAGTAGCAGGTGTTTGTGCTGGTTTAGGACATTATTTTAATGTTGATCCAGTCGTATTTCGTTTACTATTTGTCTTGATGGTCATTCTTGGGGGCAGTGGAATTCTAATTTACTTGATTTTAGTGTTAGTTGTTCCATCAGCAAAAACAACGGCCGAAAAACTTCAAATGCGTGGGGAACCGGTAAATATCGAAAGCATAAAAGAACATGTGAACAATTTAACGGAAAATGCGAAAAAAGGGATGAATGTGGTTTCTAAAAATTTCCGTAACGCTATGGATAAATCTCACGGTGCATTGCAAAAGGTATTTCTTGTTGTATCCAAAATTATTGGTGTTGGATTCTTAGTAGGTGGTTTGATTGGTACAGCAGTTCTTGCGGGGATATTTTTTGGAAATTTTGAGTTGTTTCCTTTTTATGCTGAGGGAGCTTCCAATAATTTAGCCGCTTTATTAGCTCTGGTAGTTGCAACCAATAATTTTTCAGTAACATTTCTTGCTTTATTTAGTGTGGTGATAATCCCTTTGATATCCATTTTTGTAATTGGTGTCCGTTTGCTGACGGATTGGAGATATAAAATGAAAGGATTGTTAATCGGAATGCTGGTGTGTTGGATTATTGGAATAATTGTATTGTCTTTTTATGGCATTGAAACGGGACTTCAATTTACAGAGGAGCGCGAGGTGAGCGAGATTGTTGACTACGATGAGACCGCTTTAGGGGACACGTTATACATTGATATCGCCAAATTAAATCCTGCTTCGAGTTATCTGGAAGAGTTCGAGCAGGATGATTTTCTATTCATTGATAAGGATTCTGTGTATTTGTCTGCAGCTTCTGTTTCAATCATTCGAGATGTATCGCTTTCGGAGTTTGAAATTTCCATGCAAAAAATAAGCAGTGGTCCAACTGGTAAGAAAGCAATGGAAAACGCACAATCAATACGTTATAATTCCAATGTAGTAGGAAACGAGTTGTTTCTAGCGAGTTATTATTCCTTCCCTATTGCAGATAAGATACGAGGTCAGCGTGTTGTGCTTGAAGTGCGAGTACCAGAGGATAAGTACATTATTATGAAGAATTATGACGATGATTTTCATGGAGAGGTGCGCACGAAATCAATGCGGC
>JALQTG010000095.1 GCA_023264075.1 Crocinitomicaceae bacterium | reverse complement strand
ACAATGTCACAGAAGGAATGAACCAATTGCTAGAAGAAGGTGGAGTTCTCAATCTTGTTGGTGAGGAAGAAATTGTGTTGGTTAATCCTGCTACCTTTAGACTCGGCGGGAGCATTGAATTGGTTAAAAACATAGTAAATGTCGGTTTTGACCTTATTGCACCTTTTGATGCCAATGCACCTGGCTCTCTTCAAAACGCTGTGTTTTCAGTCGGAGGTGATATCCGTCCCATCAAATGGCTTCAGTTGAGTGCTGGTTATTTCGGGGGTGGAGTATATCAGCATAATATTCCGGTGGGAATTAATTTTATACTGGGCGGTGGTACCTATGAGTTTGGTATTTCTTCGCGGGATGCATTGTCCTTTTTCTTAAAAGATGCGAATAGCGTATCGACAGCATTCGGTTTTGCACGTTTTCGTTTCTAATAGTTTCTAATTGATTGATCAACATTTATGAAGTTTGTTCTTGTCTTAATTTCTGTTTTAAGTAGTTTCCCATTTTTATTTTCCCAAGAGACAGAGCAGGTCTTGGTGAGTGGTAAAGATTCTCTGTTAATCACTACAGAGTCGTTGCCTGAAGCGGATGAGGCTTATTTCGAAATGTTTGAATTTTCAGGGAATTCAGATCGGTTTGTTGAGAAGCCTTATGTACTTATTGTTTTTAATGACCAAGACCGCCGTGTTTTAGCAAAGGCAGACAAGATTCAAATTTCATTTAATGAGGATAGTATTGTAGTTGCGGAAATGGGTGACCTCATGTTTCGAAATCCTGGTATAAATGAAATTATTCAACTCAAAATTATCCCTTTTTTGAACGGAGAAAAGTTAAGTTTATCAAGCAATCCTTCGGGAAAGGTAAAGTATAAGTTCTTAGAGTTTGAACCGAAAAATCCACTCATTAAAGACGATAAAATAGTTTTTGGTATTTTACTCGTAGTGTTGGCGTTGATTTTTTATACTTCGAACCTCAACGGAAAAAGTTGGAAACGACTATATACAGTAATTCCTGCGTTATTTCTGTGCTACATGATTCCTGCTGCTTTGACGTCTTTTAATGTAATCAATCCAGATGTCAGTGGCTTATATTACATGGCGAGTAGGTATCTATTGCCGGGATCGTTGATTCTGCTCATCATTTCGGTGGACATGAAAAGCCTCTTTGGGCTAGGTTCCAAGTCCTTGATTATGTTTTTTACAGGTACTGTGGGAATTATTATTGGAGGTGTTTTCTCCGTTTGGTTGTTTTCGTTTTTCTCTCCTGAAACTGTTGGAGGTGAAGGAAATGAGGCCACATGGAAAGGATTGGCAACGATCGCCGGAAGTTGGATTGGCGGTGGAGCGAATCAATCGGCCATGCTAGAAACATATAAATACAAAGAGTCGCTTTTTGGTGGAATGTTGATTGTGGATATTGTGGTTGCCAACATTTGGATGGCAGTTATTTTGTTTGGAATAGGTAAGAAAGCACGCATCGATAAATGGTTTAAAGCCGATAGTTCAGCGATCGACGAACTCGTACACAAAGTGGAAAATTTTCAACTCTCTGTTCAACGTAAGCCTACCTTAACGGATTTTATGGTAATCGCTGGGTTAGTATTTGGTGGAGTGGCACTTTCACATTTTGGAAGTACGTTTTTCTCGGAGTATTTCGCTGGTATTCTCGGAAAATCCAGTACCCTTGGGAATGGATTTTTCTGGATGGTTGTGTTGGCTACGCTATACGGTTTAGTATTGAGTTTTACTAAGGCTAAATCCTACGAAGGTGTTGGTGCCTCAAAAATAGGATCCGTATTTTTGTATATACTCGTTGCGACCATCGGAATGAAAGTCGATATTACACAAGTGTTTCACAAACCGCTGCTCATTTTAGTTGGTATCGTTTGGATGGCTTTTCATGCTGGTTTGTTAATCGTTGTTGCGAAAATTATTCGCGCGCCATTCTTCTTTTTGGCAGTTGGAAGTCAAGCCAACGTGGGAGGAGCTGCGTCCGCTCCAATTGTCGCAAATGCGTTTCATCCCGCGCTCACTACTGTGGGAGTCTTGATGGCCGTGTTTGGTTATTTCATCGGAACCTTTGGAGCATGGGCTTGTGCTGAAATGATGCGCCTCGTTGCTCCAATTTAGTTGAAATGCTAAAGATTGCATTTAATGAATACTACGTTCAACCGTTGCCTTCAGGGCATCGATTTCCGATGGAAAAGTATGAACTGCTCCCTAAGCAACTTTTGTATGAAGGAACTGTTGAAGAGCAGAATTTTTTTAGTCCGGCAGTTATAGATGAGTCGTTCGTATTAAGTGTTCATGATCCTGTGTATTTTGAAAATCTAAAGGCACTTCGAATTTCTCTTCGTGAACAGCGAAAGTCTGGGTTTCCTCATGATGAACGACTAATTTTGCGTGAACAAATCATTATGGAAGGAACGCGCAAATGTGCAGAGTACGCATTGGAGTTTGGTGCAGCGATGAACATTGCTGGAGGAACTCATCATGCTTATTCGAACAGGGGAGAGGGATTCTGTTTACTCAATGACCAGGCAATTGCCGCACAATGGCTTTTGGACACTAAAAAAGCGAAGAGCATTTTAATCATTGATTTAGATGTCCATCAAGGTAATGGAACTGCAGAAATCTTTCGGGACGAAGATCGCGTATTTACGTTCTCAATGCATGGGAGGAACAATTATCCGTTGCATAAAGAAACCTCTTCGTTGGATGTGGAATTGGAAGATGGAATCAAAGACAAGGAATACCTATACTTGCTGGAAAAACACCTTGCTGAAATTACTAGTCAATTTATTCCTGACTTTTTGTTTTTTCAATCTGGTGTAGATATTATAGATACCGACAAGTTGGGACGTTTAGGAGTTTCCCGCGAAGGTTGTAAGCGTAGAGACGAAATTGTTTTTAACTTTGCAAACGAAAATCATATCCCTATCGTTACAAGTATGGGAGGAGGATATTCTCCAGATATTAAACATATTATAGAAGCCCATGGCAATACTTTCAGAACCGCACAGCACATCTTCTTTTAGAAAAGGACTCATTCTTAAAATGATTGTCTCAGCTGCCGTTATTATGCTCTTGGGTGGACTCAGCGGCTTTCTCTTCCAGAGTGGAGCAAGTGATTGGTACAAAGCATTGAATAAACCAGTTTTTCAACCACCAAATTGGCTTTTTGGTCCTGCATGGACTACCCTGTATATCCTTATGGGAATAAGCTTTGCCAGAATCTGGCAAGTGTCTTCTAAAAGTCGATACCCCATTATTCGGAAGTATGCACTTAGAGGTTTAGCGTTTTTTGGTTTTCATTTTGTGTTCAATTTATTCTGGACACCAGCTTTTTTTGGGTGGGAAAATCCTTCAGCAGCATTGGTCATCATTTTCATACTTTTAGTACTAATTGCTTTTCTCATGAAACATTTTTGGAGATTGGATCGACTCGCTACTTTTTTGTTGTTACCTTATTTTCTGTGGGTGTGTTTCGCAACCTTACTCAATTTAAGTATCGTGTTGCTCAATTAGCATGAAACGTATTTTTTACATACTGTTTGCGATTATTTTTGTCACCGGTTGTTCACTTAATTCCGAACAAGAGATGGCACTTTCTCGAGATGTAAAAGCTCTTTTTGATGCGCGAAATACTGGAGATGCCTTAATGTATTTGGGGCTCACTCATCCTTCTGTAGTAAAACATTATCAAAGTCTCGGCAACGATGCAATTCTTCAAAGATTTCAAGAAGTAACCCCGACCGAACAGTCTTATGACCAATGGTATTATCAACGAGAAGATGAAGTATATTGGAAAACGCATCTTCAAAAAGACATTATTCAGCAGGATGGGTTAATTCAAGTTAAAATGGAAGTAAAGCTTGAAAGCGACTATTCTACTCTCGACAGTACAATAATGATTTATGCATTGTCAAAGGACAGTGGTTATAATTGGCTATTTGTGGAGGAACGAGATTATCACGCTGATTATTTCCCTCCCGAACATCGCTTGTTTCCATAAAAACAACCTGTTATTCGTTGAACAAATAGCCGTGCTGTATGTTTTTCATGTATGACATTATCGGAACGAGAAATAGATCGAATTATTGAAATGGCATGGGAAGATCGAACACCATTTGATGCTATTTTCTATCAATTTGGAATTAGTGAGAAGGAAGTCATTGAATTGATGCGAAAAGAACTTAAGCCATCTAGTTGGCGACTTTGGAGGGAAAGAGTGCAAGGGAGAGCAACCAAGCACTTAAAGAAACGGACTTTTACTGAAGGCCGCCACAAATGCTCGCGACAGCGAGTAATTTCAAATAATAAAGTCAGCAAAAGATAATTTTATCCCATCTTTGTTGGGAATAGTTCATCATAACGTATGAGAATTGGTGTTTTATCAGATACGCATGGCGAGTTAGATCTCCGCATTAAAGACTATTTTAAAGATGTGGACCAAATCTGGCATGCTGGAGACATTGGTAGCCTAGACGTTATTGATGAATTGAGATCATGGAAGCCTCTAAGAATTGTCTATGGTAATATTGACGACCATGTTGTGAGAAGGGATACAGTTCTTTTTGATCGATTTAAGGTCGATGATGTGGAGGTGCTCATTACACACATAGCTGGTAAACCAGGGAAGTATTCAAAACCACTTTACGAGGAATTGGAAAAAAATGGTGTTCCAACTATTTTGGTCTGTGGACACTCCCACATTTTGTTGGTTCAAATGGATAGACGTTACAATATGTTATGGATGAATCCGGGTGCTTGTGGTAATAAAGGATTTCATGCTGTTAAAACCATTTTACGCTTTGAGATAAACGGAAAAGAGATTTCTAATCTAGAAGTAATAGAGCTTGGTAGGAGAGGGGCTTAAAAGGAAAAAATCAGTTTTGAAGTACCAATAAAAGCAAGGGGCGAATATTTATTCGCCCCTAAATTTTAACTTTAAAAGAACCTTTAAATCAATAAAGTAGTCACACAACTTCGAACGCACGCAGCGCAATGAACCTGGATCTTTGAAATTACTTCCCTAATTCATCAACTCGTTTCTGACGTTGCATAGGGTTTTCATTCGATCTATTCTCCTTAAACAATTTGAAACGTGTGGGTTCCATTTCTCTTGGCCAGCTGTTATTGGACAAATCAGTATCGGCTGTTTCTAAGAAAGGATCTAATCGGAAAGAAGCAGCTTCTTTCTCGAAAATAAAAACCTTCGACACGTTATAGTTGTTTGTTTTCCAAATTTCTGCAGGAATTCGAATCACTTCAGTTGTTCCATCTGTAAAGGTTGTTTCTAATATTAATGGCATCACCAATCCACCTAAGTTTTCGAAATCTAATTGATAGAAGTGCTTACCACTGTTTAATAATTCAAGTTCCTCTTTCGATAATTTGGCCTTGAAATCTTCATATTCCTTTTTGTCTAACTCATCCACTTCGTAGATGTTACGCTTGTTATAGAAATCCTCCAATTCCGGATAACGCTCTGTCATGGTTTCTTTAACTTGCTCTTTATTGCGCGGAATACCGATGTGCTCATCTTGTTGGCTATCCATTTCTTGCTGCCATGCTTTCTCTATCTCTGGATTA
>JALQTG010000048.1 GCA_023264075.1 Crocinitomicaceae bacterium | reverse complement strand
TGTTGTTCCAATACCACTTATTTCCTTCTCCTTGGTTTTGCGCCGCTAATTGTTGTTGTAATTTGCGCATTTCTTCGGCACGCTGAGCCTCGCGTTCCTTCCGCAGACGCTCTTCCTCCTGTAATTGTTTCACCAAATCCTTCAAGAATTTATCCCGCTCTTTTTCATCCATAAGGGCAATATGTTGAACGCTGTCTTCATACATTACAACGTCTATATTGTCAACCAATTGAGCCAAGTTATTCGCTTTGCTCCGTATCAACTCTGCATTGATGTATTCATCCGGTATAACCTGAGCAGAACTATCGTAATAGCGTTGGGCTGAGACGTAGTTACGCTCATTAAATGATAAGTCACCCAACTTCTCATAACTAACTCCTTTTTGGCGCGGGTTATTCAACGAAAAGAACGCAGATTTGGTAAAATAGGTCTTCGCTTGTGCAACTTCGTTTCTGGCAAGTTCGACTTTGGCCATGGCAAAATAAATCTGATCACGGTACTCTAAGTATTTTTGCTCCTTTGCCATTTTGGTTAAGTCTGCCAAAATTTCCTCAGGACTATCGCCCCCAACAGTAGCACGGTTAATTTTAGCATGAAAACTCATTTCGAACGGCGCGTTGAGTTTAATGGCACGCGTGTAGTATTCGCGAGCAGCCTCGTCGTCATTCAGCTGCAGAAGTTGACCTACAATGAAGTTCAAGCGTGCTTTTTCTTCTTTAACTTTTGTTTTTTTAATCGCGTCTTCTAAAAATCGAATCGCTTTTGTTGGATCATTCTCAATAAGTGCTAAGTGTGCTTTAGTTTTGGCGATTTCAGGATGCAAATGAGCTGGGAAGGCAGGCAGACTGTTATCATCGTCCTTGCTTTTCTTTTTTGATTTGGAAGAGGACGTGTCTTTTTCTTGTTTCTGACTTAAATAGTTATTGAAGTTGTTATCTAAAATTTGTAAGGTACGTTTCGCTTCTGCTATATCGCCGAGTTCAATTTGACATTTGGCTTTCCAAAGCATTCCTTCGTACATAGAAGAACGATTGCCATAAAATTTCCGCACGAATTCAAAGTTATCCAAAGCTTTTTGGTAATCCCTGCGGTAAAAATTGGATTTACCAATAAGCAACCAGTTCTGATCAATCCATTTTGCGTATTCGGTTTTTTTCTTTGCCGGTTTAGATGCTGTGGGCATACTATGTTTTGAGATGACCGTCATGCATTTTGAGATGGCAGTGTCTAACACGGGATACATGTCCACAACATCCTCTTCATTGGGCAGTAAGTCCAAGGGCAATATAGCATAAAAATCTTCTTTGTAGTTGTTCCGGTAGTCTATCAACCCCACACGAATCAGTTCTCGCGCATTCCAATATCCATTGTACTTCGCTGTTGTACTGTGGTAGGTTCGGTTAATAAACGTGTTTTTTTCTGTAGAGCAGGCTGCTGCTATACCAAGCAGAATACTCAATCCAAGAAGAGAATATTTATATTTTTGAATGAAATGACTCAACAAACTTTGTTTTACAGTATAACTACGAATGCACAAAAATATTATTAATTCTTGAAGATAGGGAATAAAAAAACTGATAATCCCTAACGAATTATCAGTTCTCTAGTGTTCTTTAGAACAAGTTAGTACTAGTCACACTTCTTGGTTAATTCTGTTGAGAATGAGATGGTAACATCCGACCATAATTTCGATTCAGTATCACCATTTTCTACATCGGTGTGCAAATCTTTACACGCTTCGTTTAAACTAATAATCCCTGCCTGTGCGTTCCAGTTCTCTACATTGATTTCAGTATTAAAGGTGAAAACATTGTCTTCTAGTGTATAATCCCCTTCTACATCATTAGTTATGTCATTCATAGTCACGCGAAGAACAGCTTTGCCATTTTCATTCAATGAAACCACTTCGCCTGATAATAGTGAAGTGTTATTCAACGTTCCAAAAAAGAGCGAATCGATTTTTTTGTTTCTTCCCGGATCATTTGTTTCAACTGAATTTACAGGTATGGAAAACGATAAGCTTTCGATAATTGTTCTCGGATTAGCACCACTTTTGTTGCCTTCAACGTTGATGGTCGTGAATGTCCCTCCAACACCGGCTTTCCGCAAAAACTTATAGGCAGTCCAGTCCAACTTGGTCATTGCTGGATTGTATGTGTATAGGCAGTTTTCAACTGTAGGTTCGACAACAGTCTCTGTCGTTTCTTCTCCTGATCCGCAGCTTGTGAAGAGCAATGAAGCTGTAATTCCTAATATAAGTAAATGTCTCATAGGTGTATTTTAATAATGTTTCTCAAAATTAAGGAAATTATTGAGATTCCAAGGGTATGAATACATGGATTATCGAGAAACGTCGCGCATGTGCGTGCTATTTTAAAGAACCGATACGATTTCGAGGAAATTAGCAGTGTTTCGTGAATGAATGAACTGTGCAAAACTTTATCGGGTTTCTTGTTCACATGCGCTGATTTTTATTTTATTTTTGTGGTATGAGTGATTACATCGTTTCGGCGAGGAAATATAGACCCCAAACATTTGATACGTTAGTTGGACAAAAGTCAATTGCTACTACGTTGAAAAATGCGATCAAGAATGACCAGCTTGCGCAGGCATTTCTTTTTTGTGGGTCGCGTGGAGTAGGGAAGACCTCTACAGCGCGTATTCTGGCAAAAACGATTAATTGTTTTGACCAGACAGAGAATATTGAGGCGTGTGGAAAGTGCGATTCATGTGTATCCTTTGACAAAGGAAGTTCGTTGAATGTATATGAACTTGATGCTGCATCCAACAACAGTGTAGAAGATATTCGAAGTTTGATTGATCAAGTGCGGATAGCCCCTCAATTGGGTTCACATAAGATTTACATTATCGATGAGGTGCACATGCTATCAAATGCAGCTTTTAACGCTTTTTTGAAGACATTAGAGGAGCCTCCGAAACACGCTATCTTTATCTTAGCTACAACGGAGAAGCACAAAATAATCCCTACGATACTTTCCAGGTGTCAGATTTTTGATTTCAATCGCATCAAAATCAATGATATTGCCGATCACTTGAGTGCGATTGCCGTGAAGGAGGGAATCAATGCAGAAAGTGAAGGATTGTATTTGATTGCACAAAAAGCAGATGGAGCATTACGAGATGCGCTCTCTATTTTTGATCAAATTGTGAGCTTTGCAGGAAATACGTTGACATATAAATCAGTCATTGAAAATTTGAATGTACTGGATTACGATTATTATTTCCGATTGGTGGATTATGCCATGAAGGAAGATATTCCTTCGAGCTTATTGCTTTATCATGAGATTATGGATCATGGATTTGATGGGCATCAATTTATTGTCGGATTGTCTGAGCATTATAGGAATTTGTTGATTTGCAAAGATCCAAAGACAGTTTCGTTGCTTGAAGTTACCGAAAGCGTTCAAAACAAGTATGTGGAGCAATCTGGAAAATTAGACGTCCAGCATATTCTCAGAGCACTGGGTGTACTTTCTAAAACTGATACGGACTACAAATCAGCTAAGAATTCAAGGCTACTCGTTGAGCTTGTGTTGATGCAACTTTGCTCTATCAAAAGCGAATTCGAAAAAAAAAAAATCTAACTGATCCGGTTGATATTATTCCTTTTAACGGTCAAATTAGTAAAGAAAAGTTGGCCACATCTGTGGTAAAGCCGGCTGCACTTGACTCAACTCCTCCTGCCATTGTAATGCAAAAGGAAGTGAAGATCTTGACCGCACCAACGGGTAATCTGAAAACGTCGTTTTTGTCGATTAAGGAGTTACAGGAAAAGCAACGCGCAGAAAATTTTCAATCGGATCACGATAGCAAAAAGCCGAAAAAGCAGTTTACTTACGACGATTTAATTATGACCTGGAAGCGCTTTGCTTTTCAGTGTAAAGAAGAAGGGATGGATACGTTGTATGCCGCGCTCTCTGGTCGAGATCCGAAAGTGAATCTGGAGACGTTCATGATCACGCATGAAATCGACAATACTGTTCAAAAAACGTTTCTTGAGTCGAATGAAGCCAAGTTGATAACCTTTTTGAGAAATGAATTGGAAAACTTTTCTATCTCATTAACAATTGTAGAAGTGGTCACAGACGAATCGAAGAAGTTATATTCTGGAAAAGACAAGTTTGAAGACATGGCGCGTCGAAATCCTCACCTTCAAACACTTCAGAAGCGGTTTAAACTGGATATTGATTTTTAATAGCTAATAGCAATCAAAGAGACAACCGGATGGGTTCAGTAAGACAATAAAGTTGGACTTTCAGAATTATTCATTTCGGCCTTGTCAATTTTTAGGTTATTATTAAGGACTCTGTTAATTATGTTATTACTTATTTTCTAGCTCAAAGAATATGTCATGCTAACTATTATTGGGATGACCACATTATTGCCCTTCTTCATAGTTTTAAGAAGAAGTTGCGGATAGAATAAATTATTTAACTTTAGTGAATTGGATGTCTCCAATGTGTTAATCCTTAAGAAAACAAAAAGATTGTAA
>JALQTG010000033.1 GCA_023264075.1 Crocinitomicaceae bacterium | reverse complement strand
CAAGACTTGTTGGTGATGGGCGCTTATGGTCACAGCCGGGTGCGCAGTTTCATCATCGGGTCCACGACGACCGAGATGATCCGCTCGTGCAAGGTACCCGTTCTGATCATGCGCTAGATCAAGATCGCAGTTTCTGCACGAGCACATTGCTTTTTTCATCAGGTTGAAGGACTATATATCGACAAAGACGTCTCATTTGCAGACTTAAAACAAACATTGCTCTATTTTGCCAAGGAGCTTTTCGGCGAAAAAGCCCAAATCAGACTGCGTCCATCATACTTTCCTTTTACAGAGCCTAGCGCGGAAGTAGATGTCAGCTGCACGATTTGCAGTGGAAAAGGCTGTAACGTATGTAAATACACAGGCTGGCTGGAGATTTTGGGGTGTGGAATGGTAGATCCAAATGTACTTGAGGCATGTGGGATAGATAGCGAAGAATTCACAGGTTTTGCCTTTGGAATGGGAATTGAACGTATTGCACAATTGAAATATCGCGTGAATGATTTGCGCTTGTACTCCGAAAATGATGTTCGTTTTTTAAAACAATTTAAATCTGCACACTAATTATGGGATTCTTTTCATTCGGGAAATCAGCTACTAATTCAACAAAAATGAATTGGACGAACATAAACACCTTGGAGCAGTTGGCTAAGGCCATTAAAAGTAGTAGCGAAAAACCTGCACTCTTCTTTAAACACTCGACTCGATGTAGTATTTCATCCATGGCACTGAACCGCTTCGAACAAAATTTTAGTGCTGAAGATTCGCGATGCAACTTATATTTTATTGACCTTATTGCTCACCGCGACGTATCCAATGCAATTGCTGAACAACTCGGTGTTCAACATCAGTCACCACAAGTTATTCTACTAAACAATCATCAGGTTATCCATACCGCATCTCACTCGGGAATTGATGCACAAGAAATTGAACGTTTAATTTAAATCTGGTAGCATGCGTTTCAACCCACTATTTATTGTTCTTACTCTCGCCGTGTTGATTTCCATTTCTTCCTGTACAGATGATGTAAAAGGAGAATATCAAAAACCACTACCTGCAGTTAAATTTGAGGAACCATTTAATAATGCAAAAATTCAACGCGGGAAATTCTTGCAAGTGGCGATTACTCTTCAGGAACCTTCTGGACTTTCTGAACTCACTTTATTTACGAAGGATTCAACATTCTATACAGGTGTCCCACTGGAAAAAGAACTTGTATTTGAACTCGATACGCGGCGATGGAAAGTGGGCACGAATCAACTCACCGTTGAAGCCACAATGAAAGACGGAAAAAAGGTGAAAGACAATCGGATTATTAAAGTGTTGAGTGACATCTATCCAGCAGATTATACTGTAAAGGTAATAAATGCCTATCCTCACCTTACCACCTCCTATACTCAAGGGCTCGAATTTAATAACGGTGTTCTTTATGAAGGTACTGGGGGAATGGGTTCTACAGGCATAAGCTTGGTCGGAAAAGTGGATTATAAAACAGGACAGATTACCGACAAATTCACGCTAGATGCTAACTATTTTGGGGAGGGAATTACCATTTTAGGCGACAACCTCTACC
This sequence comes from Crocinitomicaceae bacterium, assembly GCA_023264075.1. GTDB lineage: Bacteria > Bacteroidota > Bacteroidia > Flavobacteriales_D > Crocinitomicaceae > JALQTG01. The sequence goes on along the minus strand of JALQTG010000033.1, from coordinate 7,748 downwards.
AGTTAACTTGGCAGCAAAACAAATGCTTTATGTATAATAAAGAGTCTATCCAACGAATAAATGACTTTACATTCACTGGAGAAGGCTGGGGATTATGTAATGACGGTTCTGTCTTAATTATGTCGGATGGTTCTGAACGTCTATACTTCCGTGATCCAGCTACATTTGGTGTACTTAAAACGATGGAGGTTTATTCAAATCAGGGGCCTGAAAAATTTCTAAATGAATTAGAGTACATTAATGGTAGAATTTATGCGAATGTATATCAGTCGAACAACATCGTAATTATTAATCCAGAAAGTGGAATTGTTGAAGGTGTAATTGATTGTTCTCAATTGGCTCTTGAATACAGAAAAGGTGGTGAGGTGCTGAATGGAATCGCCTTCAACGAAAGTACCGGAAGTTTATTTTTAACCGGAAAAAATTGGCCGAGTCTACTCGAAGTAGAAGTGGTAAAACAATAAATTATAAAATGATTATCAAGAAAGCAGAATTCATAATTAGTAATACCGACATTTCGAAATGTCCTACTACCTCCTTACCTGAATATGCCTTCATTGGACGTTCTAACGTTGGAAAGTCTTCTCTAATCAATATGCTTACCGATAATAAAAAACTGGCCAAAACCTCAGGGAGACCCGGTAAAACACAACTCATTAATCACTTCTTAGTCAATGAGGATTGGTATTTGGTTGATTTACCTGGATATGGATTCGCCAAGGCATCCAAAGAAAGTCGTTTTAAATGGACCAAGTTTATAGAGCGTTACTTGCGTGAGCGCGAAAATCTATTGAACACATTTGTACTCATTGATTCTCGCTTAGAGCCGCAAAAAATAGACTTAGAATTCATGAATTGGTGTGGGCACAATCAAATCGCCTTTTCCATGGTATTTACAAAAATAGATAAGTTATCTAGTTCTGCTCTTCAAAAGAACATCGCTCAATACAAAAAGGAAATGCTGAAAACATGGGAAGCACTGCCTCCTGTCTTCCTTACTTCCAGCGAATCAAAATTTGGTCGCGAGAAAGTATTGAACTACATTCAAGAAATCAACGAGTTCTATTCGAAAGCTACCCTTAATTCATAAAACATCCGTTTAACATTTGTTCTCAGTTGGTCAGTGTTGAATCCCGCAAAATTTTAGTAATATTAGCGATTCAAAATATGATGATGCATGGAAAAAGAATTAAAGCAAATTAAGAAGTTGCTTATTTTATTTATGGTGCCTTTCGCACTGTATCTGTTGAATTTATTGAAAATTATCTTTATTCCATTGGTATTTGCCCTTTTTGGGGCTTTACTTTTTATGCCACTTATGCGCTGGTTAAACAAGAAAGGTGTCCATAATGTATTTGGAATCCTTATTGTGATTGCGATTATTTTAGGGGGATTAAAAATCAGCTATGAAGTCATTGCCCTTTCTGGAAAAGAATTAACCAGTGCTGGAGCCGATTTCAGAGAGAAATTCGACACCAAGCTCCATGTGATTATTGAACCCGTTATGAATTTAGCAGGTATCCATCCGGAAGAAGGACAATCAGATATCGGCGCAATCATGAATAACGAACAAATCTCGGCTAATCTGTTCGGGAATGTTGGGGATACCTTAAACTTCACTCGGAAATTCATCAGTATGCTCCTGATGACCATTTTCTTCATGGTCCTTTTATTGGCCGGATCTATGGACATGCAAAAGGTCATGCAGCTCTTAATCTTCAAAAAACAATTCGCCTCGGTCAAAACATTCATGCAGGTTGAAAAAGACATCCTGAAGTTTATCGTTGTTAAATTCTTACTCAGTTTATTCACCGGAATAGGTTTCAGTATTGCATGTTACGCATTTGATGTCAGTTTCCCTATATTCTGGGGACTATTTGCCTTTGCTATCAACTTCATACAAATGATTGGATCGGTCATTTCAGTTGTTGTCCTGTCAGCTTTTGCATTAGTAGAAATTGACAATACCGGAACATTATTGTTCTTTGCCTTATCCATCACAGGTGTTCAAGTGCTCTTCGGTGCAATTCTAGAACCAATATTGATGGGTAAATCATTTCAAATTAATACGATTACCGTCCTAATAATGTTGGCACTATGGGGGTTCATTTGGGGAATTCCCGGTTTAATCTTATCAATCCCGATAACAGCCTTGTTAAAGAAAATCATGGAGCAATTTCCTGGAACTGCGGTCTATGCGAGGATTATGTCGTAAGAAAAAACATACTAAAAAGGGCTGCATCAAATTGACGCAGCCCTTTTTTATGTCTTATTTAAACCGATTAGTTCTTCATGAAATTATCATAAAACTCAGTGATTTTATAATCTCCACCGTTGAATTCAATGATGCTTATTTTATTCGACAATAAAAATCGTGTTACCACTCTTCGTCCTTCTGGGGAGTTATCAATCATGTTGATTTTCGCTGACTTAGAAGTGGCATCAAAATCTACAGTGAAATAGTCTACATAATAAGAGGTCGTTCTTTTAATTTCGTCACTGGAAGTAGAAGAAGGCATTTCAAATGTAAAAACACCCTGCTGCACATTTTCTTTAATAGTTGCAGGTGTCCCCTCTACTTTAGCAGTTTGCGCATATGAAGTAAATCCTACTATTGCAACTACAAATAATGCTACTAACTTTTTCATAGTTCTTGTTTTTCTGTTAGACTCATAAAGCAACAATTAAGTTGCACTGTTTGTCAAATTTAGGCAATTTTCATGCCGTTACCAACTCGTACTCCAAAAATTATTAACATTGTAACTATGGGGTTGGCACCATTTTATGATAGAAAACAGGTTGAAGCGGGCTGCGATGAGGCCGGAAGAGGATGTCTTTCTGGTCCAGTGGTGGCTTCGGCTGTTATTCTACCTCCCGATTTTCACCATCCCTATTTGAACGATTCAAAACAGCTTTCAGAAAAAAAGCGACAACTGTTACGCCCTATTTTAGAGGCGGAAAGTATTGCTTTCGGGGTGAGTTTTGTATATCCAGATGAAATAGATACCATCAATATATTAAACGCCAGCTTTCTAGGAATGCACCGCGCTGTGGACCAACTCGCAACTCGACCATCGCTTTTATTAATTGACGGCAATCGCTTCAACCCGTACCCGTCTATTCCGCATGTGTGCATGATTAAAGGAGACGGGAGATTCGCTTCTATTGCCGCCGCATCCGTGCTGGCGAAAACTTACCGTGATGAATATATGGAACAGGTCCACCTCGAATATCCTGAATTCAATTGGAAAAAGAATAAAGGATACCCCACGAAAGAACATCGAGAAGCGATTCGGACATTTGGTGTGACCTCTTTGCATAGAAAATCATTCACATTATTACCCCCAGAACAATTAGGGATTAACTTTGAAGATAAATAGGAAAATCAAATACGGGGAAAATAGTAAACAATTCATTGTTTGAGAAAAACGGAATTCGCTTCATTCTACCTACCATTTTCTCACTAGATTTGAACTGTTATGGCGCGAATCATATTATCTATTGTTGTGCTTCTGTCGATATTATGGTCTGGCTATGCTGGCTATGATCTTATCGTGAATTCAAAAACGCGCTATGCACCAGAATTTATTTTTACGCCTGCTGATGAGGGAGTTTTGGTCGTAAGAAAAATCAATGAGCTCCAATATGGAGACTTCATTCACCTCACTCAAGACAACCCTTTTACACGTGAACTCCTAAATATTGATGCGTTAGACCTTGGGAAAATAAATTATTACATGAGTGCTTCACGGGGAATTCTCCTCTTAGAAAAAAACGCACATTGGAAAAAAGGGGAAATTAAAAAATTGCACGGATCTATCACTTTGGCTAACACCTCTATTCAATACGATGGAGTCTATGCAGTAATATCGGTGAATACCGAAATAATTCCTGCCAGCGCGCCTCTATTCAATTATAAAAATGGCGATAAAAAAGCCAGTGCAAACTATTGGAACCTTTCGAAAAACAACGGAGGTAGAACAGATATTTATGCGCTCAATAGTGGCTATTTTCAATATAAATCTTCCATTCCTACGAAAAAATATGGAAAGTCTGTTGCAGATGCCGTTAGTTTTAGCACGGTGCTGCCGCAAACGATCGAAAAGTATGAGTTTTTAGAGCGGTTCTATGCCCTCGAACAAGATTCTACAATAGCGAACGGACCGCTTGCGCTCTGGTTAGATAAAGGACTTGTTTTGGCTGACTTCAATCACAAAAAGGTCTTAGTAACAGACTACCGCGAGCAGCAAACACCAGGTTTAATCTTAATGGATTACGCCTCCAATGCGGATTCGATTCTTCTAGAAGATGCAATTAAGCATTTCAAAGGAATTCAGCTTACCTCCTCCTTTCCTCAAAATCCCAACAGTGGGTTTTATTTATTTGAAATAGAGGATAAAACACTATTTACTGAATCCTTAGAGCTCGCGAAAAAGATTCAAATAGCCTACCAGATGGGGGAAACCTTGGGCCTCAACCAACAAAAAAACAAACAATTATTTTCTGGATTACCAACCTATACGAACTACCGGAAGGTTGAACCGAATTTAAAAGTGAGTATTACTTTTAAAAATGATCTTCAATTCGCCGTTACAACAGTTCCTCCGGGAGAGCAATTATCTACCGGAGTCTCTTCAAATTGGACGAATGGAACGTTAGAAAATTATGCGGGGTTCACACCGATTATTGATCACATACGCACAGGATATTCTTTGTTTACGTACGATGAAGCTGGGAATTATGCATTACTCAGCAGCAACGGTAATATTATATGGTCAGGAAAAGCAGATACAAGCTTCATCGACCTGCCGCAGTCCATCGATATATTCGAAAATGATAAGCATCAAATCCTTTTTACTACTCATAAATCCGTTTATCTAATCGACTTAAACGGAAACTACGTTGGCAGCTTTCCCTACACTGGGGACCACCGTTTTTCTGCAAGTGTTTCTTACTTTCGTTGGAAAAATACAACCCGATTTTTAGTTGGAAACACCAAAGGAGAACTCACCATGCTCAATACAACGGGGAGTGAATTAAACATCGTTCAAGCGAGTCCAAATGCGCTGAAAAATACTTCATTTGCGTTAAATATAAACGGCAATCTCCGCGGATGGTGTATTGACACTGAAAACGAGAGATTACTTACTTATTTGGAGCAGCCTGTGAAAACCGAAAAATTAGGAAAAACTACAGCAAATCAATTTGAAAAGGTGAATGGGGAGGTCATAGGGTTTATTCAGGAAAACGGTGCCGTGAAAATTGAACGGATGACATCTCATGAAATGAAACCCCTTGCTGAAGGTCAATTCGTACCCTGCAATACTGGAAGCGCTGTCAAACTTAAAAACACGCTTTCTTTATTTGATAAAAACCATCAATTGACACAAACCATCGAACTAGGATTTAATGAAGTATCTGCAGTATACCAAATTCAACTTGAAACAAGCGTTTATACCCTGGTATTAGATTATTTCAAAAATAATATCTATTGCTTTAATGCTGCTGGAACATTGCTTGAAGGGTTCCCAAAAGAAGGCAGTCAACTTCTCTCGGCCACCTATGACAACGTCACCAATGAACTCAGTATCTATACTATTATCAGTAATAGTGTCGTATGTCACAAAACTATCTTTGGCAAGAACCTCTAGATTTAAAGCAAGATTGTTTATTTTTGTTCGAAAGTGTGTAAAATCGCTTCTACGTAAAACATTTGCTATGAAATTGACGATTCAAAAAATCTTCTCAAGTACCTTGCTTGTATTGGCCATGCAGTTCGCCCAAGCTCAAAATTATATCGGCGTAATTAACAGTAATTATTCTGGGATTATGGGAGCAGATTTGCAACCGGCATCGATTGTTGATAGTCGTTTTGCTGTTGACGTTAACTTGTTTAGTTTAAATGTTGATGGTTGGCAAAATGCCAAATACTTTGATGCTGACATATTACCAAAGCGTAGTTGGTTATATTCGTTGCGAAGAGATACCACCTGGATGGAGGATTCCCTGTTGTATCAAAATAGTTTTTCAGATATTACAGATTATACGAGTCCGGATGCTAAACCAAGAGGGGCATACATTGGAATGCAATTTGACATCATGAATTTCATGTTTCACATTCGCAGAGATATTGCAGTAGGTTTTTCAGCGAAATTTAGATTTATTACCAATTTAGATGATATTAACCCTGAACTAGGAAGAATATCCGAAGAAGGTTTGGACTATAGTCCGCTTTGGAATACCTCCATTGATGGTTCACTGCTAGCACAGACTCACATGTCTTGGGCAGAATACGGATTTAATTATGCACAAGTTTTAGCCGATAAAGACGAACATTTTTTCAAATTAGGCGGGCGAATCAAGTTGCTTCAAGGGCTTACAGCAAACTACCTCTACGCAGGCAATTTGGACGTTACGTTTTTGAATAAAGATACTGCTACCACACTTGTTGGTGATTTCAATTACGGATATTCAGAAAATATCGACAAGTATATAGGTGGAGCTAATCCTACTCCATTCAGTTTTAGTGAATTTTACCGTATGACTTCCAAACTGGGAATTGGAGGAGACATCGGTTTTGTATACGAATGGAGGCCAAACTGGAAAGAATCCAAATATGACATGGACGGTGAAGAAAACCTATGGCGTAGGGATGCCGAGAAGTATAAGTTACGCGTGGGTGCATCTTTGCTTGATGTCGGAGGAATGCGCTTTACAAAAGCGGGCAAATCTCGTGACTTCTCCGTAAACACAACAAACTTAGATTTAGGAGTTTTTGAATCTACTGATGGGTTTGGGAGCTTTACAAATATTGTGGATAGCTTAATTCAAAATGATGCTGGTTGGACAGCTGGTGAAGATACCTTGCAATCATTTTTTATGAATTTACCGACGGCCGTAAGCCTACAAGTAGATTATCACATTTGGAAAAATTTCTACGTCAACGCGATGGCTTATGTCAATGTCAACTCGAGTGAAAATGCGACAAACGTGCGTATGCCATCTACTTACTCGATTACGCCTTCTTTTGACCATAAATTCATCGGATTTGGTATTCCGGTATCTTATAATTCTTATAGCGGCGGCCGCATAGGTTTAGGTGCGCGATTAGGGCCCATGACGATTGGAGTTCCCGATTTGAAAACTATTTTCCCAGGAGGAAAAGTACGAGGAGCCGGTTTCTATTTTGGATTAAGAGTACCTGTTCTTTATGGCCATCCTGACGATACAGATAACGACAAAGTATCTGATAAATTAGATCAGTGTATTGATATCCCAGGAGTTTGGGCGTTTAAAGGGTGTCCTGACACCGATGATGATGGTATACAAGATACAGACGATTTATGTCCGTTGGAAGCTGGTTTAGCGGAATTTAATGGATGCCCAGACAAAGATGGTGATAAAGTACCAGACAAAGATGATGAGTGTCCGGATACCGCTGGTTTAAAAGAATACAGAGGTTGTCCAGATACCGATGGAGATGGTATTCCTGATAAAGACGACGAGTGTCCGAATGAACCAGGTACTGAAGAATTCAACGGATGTCCAGATAAAGATGGTGATGGTATTCCTGATCATAAAGATGCATGTCCAAATGCTGCTGGTCCTGTGGAATTCGAAGGATGTCCAGATACTGATGGAGATGGTGTTCTAGACTTCCTAGATGAATGTCCTGAAACTCCTGGCCCAACAGAAAACAATGGATGCCCATGGCCAGATACGGATGGTGATGGTGTATTGGATAAGGA
>JALQTG010000015.1 GCA_023264075.1 Crocinitomicaceae bacterium | reverse complement strand
CTAATAAATTTAATGTAATAGACATTGCATCATTGGAAAAAGGTATTTATGTGATTCAAGTAATGAATAATGGCGTGCTGAACACGAAGAAAGTAGTGATTAAATAAATTTAAACACCCTTAAATAAAGAAGCCGCAAAGTTTGCGGCTTTTTTATTTGTTTTTTCTCAAATTTATGAGTACTAATTAAAATTAATACTATTTTTGGAACCATGAATACGAACAATACTCATCATCATCATGTTATGTCGCGACAGGCGAGGTAATGATGTATTAATTATATTAATATAAAAACCCGCTTGTTTCAGGCGGGTTTTTTGTTTTTCGCCGAAACAAGATTAACATTAAGAAAAAATGGAAAGATTACAAATTGCAGTACAAAAGTCAGGTCGCTTATTAGATGATTCTTTGAAACTACTCAAGGAATGTGGACTTAAGATACCTTCTCCACAAGGGCAGCTAAAAGCGTCTGTGGATAATTTCCCGTTGGACCTGTTGTTTTTGAGAAACAGTGATATTCCAGAATATGTTGCAGATGGGGTTGCAGATATAGCGATCATTGGTGAAAATCTCTTAATTGAGAAAGAGTCGAATGTTGCCCTACTAATGCCCCTTGGATTCTCAAAATGCAGAGTATCCTTAGCAGCTACTAAGTCTTCGGATATTCAATCAGTTAAGGACTTTGAAGGTAAAAAAATTGCTACCTCGTATCCTGTTACGTTGAAGAAGTTTTTGGACGAAAAGGGAGTGAATGCGAGTATTCATACCATTTCAGGATCCGTAGAAATAGCCCCTACAATTGGATTAGCAGATGGAATATGCGACATCGTGAGTACTGGAAACACGCTCTTCATGAACGGGTTGCGTGAAGTAGAAAAAATCCTTACTTCTCAAGCAATATTAATCGGTAATAAACAACTTACTCCGACCAAACAAGATGTGTTAAATCAGCTCATTTTCCGGATTCAAAGTGTACTTGCTGCCAAAAATGCGAAATATGTATTGCTCAACTGCCGTGAAGAACAATTAGCTGCTATTACAGCTATTCTTCCAGGCATTAAGAGTCCTACGGTTATGCCCCTTGCTGAAAAAGGATGGCTATCTGTACACTCGGTAATTCAAGAGCAGCAATTTTGGGACAATATTGACGCTTTACGAAAGGCAGGTGCAGAGGGTATCCTGATTGTTCCAATTGAGAAAATGATTCAATAATTTCAATAAACGGAAAATGATTGTATTAAATAATCCAAAGGAAAATGTCCTTCTGACGGCATTGGAACGTCCTCAATTAGAACAAAGAGATCTATCTGAACTGATCAAAGAGGTCTTTGACAGCGTTCGAAGCGAAGGAGATGCTGCTTTATTGCGCTATGCTGAAAAATTCGATGGATTCACACTAACTGACTTTTTTGTAAAAGAATCGGAAATATTCGATGCAGTTAATGGACTGGATAAAGAATTGAAGGCCGCGATAGCTCAAGCCGCTAGGAATATCGAAGAATTCCATACCCGTCAAAAAGAACCGATTCAGAAGGTTGAAACAATGCCGGGGGTAACTTGTTGGCGTCGATCCGTTGGAATTGATAAAGTTGGCTTGTACATTCCAGGAGGAACCGCCCCCTTATTCTCAACCGTATTAATGCTTGCTATTCCTGCTAAAATCGCTGGGTGTAAAGAAATCATTCTTTCCACACCCTGCAACAGTGAAGGCACGATTCATCCTGCTATATTATTTGCAGCACAACTCGTAGGAGTGACAAAAATCATGAAACTAGGAGGAGTCCAAGCCATTGCTGCTCTAGCCGTTGGAACAGAGACCGTTGACAAAGTGTATAAAATATTTGGCCCAGGTAATCAATACGTAACCGCCGCTAAACAATATGCTCAAACATTGGGAACAGCAATCGACATGCCTGCAGGCCCATCAGAATTGATGGTGGTAGCCGATGAATCAGCAAATGCTCAATTTATAGCCGCAGATTTATTGTCACAAGCGGAACACGGAAATGACAGTCAAGTCATATTTCTAACCACTTCAGACGCTTTAATCTTGGAGGTAAAAAAAGAGGTTCATCAACAATTGGAGCTCTTGCCTCGTAAAGCTTATGCTTCTAAATCACTGGAATTCGCAAAGTTAATTCAAGTGAGGCAAGAGCAGTTAGTAGGTGTGATTAATGAATATGGACCTGAGCATTTAATTCTATCGACCCAATACGATGATCAATTAGTCGAGTCCATCACGAATGCGGGCTCCGTTTTTATTGGAAAGTATACTCCTGAAAGCCTTGGTGATTATGCTAGTGGCACAAATCATACACTTCCTACCAATGGTTTCGCTAAAATGTATAGCGGTGTTTCATTGGATAGCTTTGTTAAAAAAATTACGTATCAAGAAGTTACTCCTGCTGGATTACGCCTGATAGGTCCAATTGTGGAAAAGATGGCAGCAGCAGAGGAGTTAACTGCGCATAAAAATGCGGTTTCAATACGCTTAAAAGAATTAAGAGAAAATGGAATTTAATTTAACCAATTTAGTACGGCCGAATGTTCTCGCTATGAAGGCTTATTCATCTGCGCGAGATGAATATTCGGGTCATGAAGGAGTGTTTTTAGATGCGAACGAAAATCCGTTTCCTTCAGCGGTAAACCGTTATCCAGACCCTTATCAAAGAGATCTTAAGGAAGAACTCGCGCAAGTGAAACGCGTGCAGACGAATCAAATCATTGTTGGAAACGGATCCGATGAAATTTTGGACTTGTTGTTTCGTGCCTTTTGTGTTCCAGGTAAAGACAAGGTTGTCACCATAAAACCTACCTATGGAATGTATGACGTGCTTGCTCAAACAAATGATGTGCAACTCATTGAAGTTCCATTGGACCCAGATTTTAATTTAGACGGGGAAGCGATTTTGGCAAGTGCACAAGGTGCTAAAATGATCCTATTGTGCTCACCGAATAACCCTACCGGAAACCTATTGAATAGAAACGTTATCCTAGATATCTTCACCAAATTTAATGGTTTAGTGGTGATTGATGAAGCATACATTGATTTTAGTAACGGAAAAACCTTTCTACAGGAACTTAATAATTTCCCTAACTTATTTGTGTCCCAAACCCTTTCAAAAGCTTATGGCATGGCCGGTATTCGAGTTGGACTAGGCTTTGGAAATGTTGACGTCATAGATATTTTGAACAAGCTTAAACCTCCTTATAATGTCAATGAATTATCTCAAAAATTTGCACTCGCAAGACTAAGAGACGTAAAGCAAGTTGCTGAGGAAGTTTTGCAAATATTACTCGAGCGCTCAAGGGTTTTGGCGATGTTGCAAGAGAATAAACACGTGGAACGCATTTATAGGACAGATGCTAACTTTATCCTATTCAAAGTAGCGAATTCCGACGATTTATATCAACACTTCGCACGCAATCAAGTCGTCGTTCGAAACAGAACTAAACAGTTTAACTGTGAAAACTGCTTACGTGTCTCAATTGGAACTCATGAAGAGAATGAGCGTTTCATCGAAGTGTTAAATGAATATAATAACTCCTAACTTAGAACACAATAAACCAAGAAATA
>JALQTG010000247.1 GCA_023264075.1 Crocinitomicaceae bacterium | reverse complement strand
TCCCAGACGATTTTACAACGAACTTGAAGGGATCCAAAGCATTTCTGAAGATAAGCGTCGGTGTATCAACTCAATATGATGCTACAGTTGTCGAAAATGTTGAAATGCATCAATTGGCGTTGCGATCGGAAGTGTTAGGAGTTGTAAGTGAACACACCGTAGAGGATGTTGACGGAAAAGAAGGACGTGACAAACTGGCGGAAAACATTAGGCTTGCCTTGAATGAAAAACTTGAAGAACTTGAGGGTTTTGGTGGAGTAGAGGGCGTGTTCTTTACGTCATTCGTGCTTCAATAATAAGGTTGCGTTTATGGTAGGCTCTAGGAAATTATCAAATGAGGAAGTCGAAGCACTTCTTGGCGGTTTGGAGGCGGATAAAAAGAAACCAAGCGCGGCTACATTTGATCCGAATGAAGTACGAGAATTTAAGTTTGGCTCAGAGGATTTATCGCTTCTTGGTGATTACTACGCTTTACGTCTGATCAATGAAAAGATTGCTCGTTACGTTCGTTCTGTATTCTTACCAATGCTTCGTGTACTGCCACGCATTTCGTCGTTTCCACCAGAAGTGAAATCGTTTGATGAGTATACTGAGAGTTGTGACACCTTTGCGAGTGTTACAAACAGTCGTATCGAAGAACTGAGAGGGAATTGTTTGGTTGTGGTGCAAGCCCCTTTCATTTCACACCTTACTAACTCTTATTATGGTGGATCCAAAGTCCAGTCATTGTTTGAAAATCAAGGTGAATTTACTGCAACTGAAAACCGAATAATTGAAATAATTTCTGAAGGTATGCTGTCCTCGATGGCCTCAGCATGGAAGGATTTGGTGGAAACTAAATTTGATGTGCAATCACGCGAAGAAAATATCCAACTCATATCATTTGTTGATGGTGATGATACCGTAATTGTTTGCTCTTTTATGGTACAAATGCCCCAACATGATCCTGTAAGTTTTGACATTGTTTATCCGTTACAGACACTAAAACCGATTTCATCGCAATTACGTTCACGTGTTCAAAATGAATATGCTGTGGATGATCGCACCTGGAAAGAGCGTTTGCAAAACGCGGTGCTTTCAATTCCGTTAACCCTTTCAGCAGAATTGGGACGGCCTAAAACGACACTTGGTAAGTTGTGGAAGTCAAAGGTGGGTGATACGTTCACGATGCCAATTCCAGAGAACGTTTTAATTAAAATTGCGGGTCAAAGTGTTTTCCGTGCCGACGTTGGTAAGGTCGGCCCGAATGCTGCAGTTTCAATGAAAAATCGGGTAAGAGATAATAGGAAAAAAGATGGCTGAAGAAGAAAATAATGTAGAGTCTGTTGAAGAAGTCGCAGAAAATCTCAAAGTCCTTGAAAACATTGATGTGGTTTTAACAGTTGAAGTCGGTAGGACTGAAATTACCATTCGAGATCTGTTGAGATTGAATGAAGGTTCTGTCGTTGAGTTAGATAGGCTCGCGGGAGATCCGCTAGATATTCTCGTTAATAATACGAAAATTGCCAAAGGTGAGGTCGTGATGGTTGGCGAAAGATTTGGTGTGAGATTTGGCGAGATTGTTGACCCAGAAAAGCGTGTTGAAAGCATTTAAAGTTTTTTAGAAGTGGTTTTCAAAATATTGACCAAGTTTTGAATAGCTACATAAGTAACTGATAAGTAACATTAATATCCTATTGGCATGACTTCTGCTAATGTACTGCAGGAGACATGTATGAATATTTCATTTGATAAGATAATCGTTGTACTTGGATTTCTTGCTGTTCTGGTTGCGGTTCAATTTATCGTAAAGCTTAGGACAGGAGACCGAAAAACGCAGGATAATACTCCGTCGAAGATCAAACTTCGTTCGCGCTTAAATTTATCGAATAATGAGCGCGCTGATTTATTGAGCGTAGATGGTAAGTCTCTTCTGATAATTTTTTCGAAGGGTGCTCAGCCCAATATTATTGATATAACAGCTCCGTTTGAAGACCCAGAGAATAGGCTCGTCAAATGAAGCAATCTATTATTT
>JALQTG010000232.1 GCA_023264075.1 Crocinitomicaceae bacterium | reverse complement strand
CGGAATACATCATCAGCTACACTTATTCCCAGAGTAGCTGCCTTCAATGCTTCGGTGTCATTTAACCCATCTCCGATGAAGACTGCACGCACTCCTTGTGACTCAAGTTGTTCGACAAACTCCCTTTTTTCTGATGGATTTTGGTTAAAATAACAAGTAATCTTTCCTTTAACTGGACTAAAAAGGTGAAGGTCTTGATTCGAATCACCAGAAAGTAATGTAAGTGTATACTTTTGATTAAGTTGTTCTAATGTTGCGAGAATGCCATCTCTTAACTGAGATTTAAACGTAAACTCTCCAATAATCGTGTCATTTATAGATAAATAGCTGCCCGTTGAACTTTCTTCTTGGTGAATGCCCAGAAATGCTGCGCTTCCCAATCGAATGGACTCCTTGTTTTCCAAAATAGCTTCAATACCTTGCCCAGGAACTTCACGAAAATTACTCAAAGAAACACCTGCTGTTACTTCATTTTTAAGAAAATTGGATATACTTTTCGAGTAGGGATGGCTTGATTGCTTTGAGAGTGCATAGGCAGCATTTATTTGGTAAGGAGTGAGTGTGTCTGAGAATGCCACTCCATTCGTGCGGTCCTTGGTCAATGTTCCTGTCTTATCAAACACAATGTGTTGGAGTGCGTTCAGTTTTTCAATTTCATGACTGTTCTTGAAGAACAATGAATTATTTCCAAATTTTCTTAACGCGTTGCCATAAACAAATGGGAAAGATAAAGCCAAAGCACAGGGACAAGCAACAACGAGCACTGCTGTGACAATATCAATGATTTGATGCGGATCAATAAAGGCCCACGCAATCGCTCCACCCAACGCAATGATAAAAACTAGGATAAGGAAATACTTAGTGAGCTTGTTCTCGCGATTTAATGCTAATGATTGCGGTTTTTCGGAGGAAGAATTATTCCAAATTCCTGCAAACTTACTTCGGTCAGTTGTTCGAACGACGCGAGCGGTATTCGCTGACCCTATCAGCTTGCTTCCAGCATAAATTCGGTCTCCTTTACGCACTTGAATTAGATCAGACTCCCCTGTGATAAAACTGTTGTTAACTGTTGCACGCTCTCCCGTTAATTCAATGTCACAAGGGATAATTTCTTGGTTATAGAGCCGTATTTTATCACCTTCCCGCAGTTCATCAATCAATATAATTTCTTCTTCTCCGGATTCCAAAATTCGGTGAACACCAAGGGGGAAGTAGGCTTTCGGATCATTGTCAAACGCCATATTTCGGTAGGTTTTCGACTGAAACCACTTTCCAATCAGTAGAAAGAAAACAAAACCTGTGAACGAATCCATGTATCCAGATCCTTCTTCCAGTACGACGGAAACGGTACTTTTAACGAACAACACAATTATTCCTAATGCGATAGGAATATCCAGATTCAGTTGCTTTGAACGAATTGCAGTGAAGGCTGATTTAAAATAGCCAGTGGCAGAGTAGAAGAACACGGGTAGCGAAACGAAAAGGGAAAGATAGGCCGAGAAATTACGAAATTCTGCGAAGGACTCATCGAGTCCGAGGTATTCAGGGAACGTCCAAAGCATGACACTTCCAAAAGCAAATCCAGCTATACCAAGTTGTAGTAAGAGTTTTTTATCGTATCCAGATGCTTGATGTTTGGATGGAGGGCGCAATTCCGGTCGATATCCTATACTATCCAGTAATTTAGCTATATCTGATAACTTTTGAGATTTCTCGACCGTCAGTTGAAGGGTGCGAGCCGTGAAATTTGCTTCACTTTTTCGAATAGCAGGGTTCAATTTCTGCAAATTTTCCAATAAGTAAATGCATGAGCTGCAATGTATCGCTGGTAAAAAGAAGGTGACAATATAAATATCGTCATTCTGAAATTCAATGAATTCATCAAAGACCTTTTGGACATCTAGTGGGAGAAAACGATTATTGGGGTGGTCAGAAGGCTTGACACCGCTTCCTTCATTATATTGATAAAAGTTGTCAAGATGATTCTCTGCTAAAATTTGATAAACGCTCTTACAGCCGTTGCAGCAAAAGTTTTTGTTGTTATATGTGATCGGCTTTCCAATAACCGCATCTCCACAATGGTAACATTTCATAGACTTCACGGAAGTTTGATTCCGCTGTCAAAAGTACTAATAAAGAACATTTACATGTCCATTCCACTTCATATTTTCAGAGGTGTGGCGTTGATTAGCGCGAAGTGTCCATGCGTAAGTACCTTCTTTTACACGGCCACCCTTGTATGTTCCATCCCAAGATTCATTCAAGTCATTGGTTTTCCATATGAGCTCTCCCCAACGATTAAAAACCCGTAATTCATAAGCTTCATCACTCACTCCAATCAACGATGGCTTCCAGAGATTATTGTGCTTGTTGCCATCAGGTGTGAATGTATTTGGAACGTAGATTAAAACATCAGGTTGAATGACAACAACGGCTCTTGCGGTATCTGAACAACCTAAATCAGTAACTGCAATGAGCTCAATAGGGTAGTGCCCGGGAACTTCAGGTGGGTATGTAGTGCTCGGATGCGTATCAGTGGAGCTAGAAGGTGTTCCTCCTGGAATGTCCCAGAAATAAAAATCTCCTTGTGACGTAAGGTTGAAAAAATCGACATCTGTGAAAAATTCACTTACTGGATTGTTGGGGGAGAACGCAAAAGCCGCTGTTGGCACAGGAAATACACATACAATATTTTCCGCAGTCGATGTGTTCGCACAACCTTCTGCAGAGACAACAGTAATTGATACGTCGTAGCATCCAGACTGCGTGTACGTGTGTGAAACGGCTCCACATTGTGTGCTTACGCCTCCATCCCCAAAATCCCAGAAACAGCTGGCCACTGGACTTGTTTCAGCCGAGAAATTCATAGGGAGTGGTGGGCACGCCTCAGCATAAGTCGGAGTAAAATTGATAATGGGTAATGGAATGATTTCAAGACCGAACTCCTCGCTATTGTAACATCCAAAATCATCGAATACTTCGTAGTAAATCGTGTGTGAACCGATTCCTAAATCTTGAGGATTAACTGTGTTTGAAAGGCTACCATTAAGTAGAAAATTTCCTCCAGGTGGGTTGCCAATAAGTTCTATTGGAGGGTCATTTACGCACAATGTCGATGGAACGTTGACAGAGAGTTGAGGAATTCCGACGACTTCAACTTGAATAGGAATAGAGTTCGAACACCCATTATTATCAGTAAATGAGTAGCTCAAGGTATGATTACCAACTCCTGCTTCATTTGGATTGAATTGATTTCCAGCTGTTGCTATGCCCGAAAGTGTTCCTCCTGGTGGGGTAT
>JALQTG010000158.1 GCA_023264075.1 Crocinitomicaceae bacterium | reverse complement strand
TGCAATCCGTGAGGGTGGTAGAACTGTAGGTGCTGGTCAGGTTACTGAGATCGTAGAGTAATTAAATATATGAATGAGGAAAGGGGAGTTCATGCTCCCCTTTTTTCTACGGGTGTAGCTCAGCTGGTAGAGTAGTGGTCTCCAAAACCATTGGTCGTGGGTTCGAATCCTACCGCCCGTGCTAAATAAAGTGATTGTGGCGAATATTGTAACATATTTACAGGACACTTGGCACGAATTAGTGCACAAGGTAACATGGCCTACTTGGACAGAATTACAGAACAATACAATTATCGTTGTTATTGGTTCTGTTATTTTTTCACTTCTCATTTTTGTGATGGATTTCATCTTTGGTGTAAATCCGTCAACCTATTTCTGGGAAGGAATATTAGGTATAATTTACCCTTAACGGAGTAAATGCTCATTAAATGATTGGTACTGTGGGAGAAATAAAAAAGAGATGGTATGTCGTTCGCGCCATTAGTGGTAAAGAGGCTAAAGTGAAAGAATATCTTGAAATGGAGATCAATCGCTTGAAGATGAACGAATACGTAGGACAGATTTTGATACCTACTGAGAAAGTTTTTCAAATTCGAAATGGCAAAAAAGTGAGTAAGGAGAAATCTTACTTGCCAGGTTATGTGCTTGTAGAGGCTGCCCTTGTGGGAGAGGTTCCTCATGTCATTAAAGGTATTCCTAACGTTATTGGTTTTTTAGGAGGTGTCAAAGGTGGTGATCCTATGCCTATGCGTATTGCTGAAGTGAATCGTATTCTTGGAAAAGTTGATGAGCTTTCTGAGAACGAAGAAGAAATGAAAATTCCATTTGTTGTTGGTGAATCTGTAAAAGTAATCGATGGTCCGTTTAATAATTTTAATGGAACGATTGATGAAATCAACGAGGATAAGAAAAAGCTTAAGGTGATGGTGAAGATTTTCGGAAGAAAAAATTTAGTCGAATTAAGCTACATGCAAGTAGAGAAAGAAAGTTAAGTTGTATTTAACCAGTAGTAGTGGTTGCGGTGATTAAAGCTTCCCATCGATCTGCCACGTTAGGACTACACAAATTATATAAAAATGGCTAAAGAAGTAGCAGGATTGATCAAATTACAGGTCAAAGGTGGTGCTGCCAATCCATCTCCGCCCGTTGGACCAGCTCTTGGTGCAAAAGGTGTGAACATCATGGAATTCTGTAAGCAGTTTAATGCGCGTACACAGGATAAACCAGGTAAGGTATTGCCAGTCGTTATTACCGTTTATGGTGATAAATCTTTCGATTTTGTAATAAAAACTCCTCCAGCGGCTATTCAATTGCTCGAGGCTGCAAAACTCAAAAGTGGTTCTGCTGAACCAAACAGAGTTAAAGTTGCAGCAGTAACTTGGGACCAAGTAAAAGCTATTGCTGAGGATAAAATGCAAGACATGAACTGTTTTACAGTTCAGTCTGCAATGAGAATGGTTGCCGGAACGGCACGTAGTATGGGTATCACAGTGAAGGGAGATTTTCCTTCTAACTAAAATTCATGAATCATGGGACGTATTTCTAAAAAAAGAAAAGAAGTTCTTGCTAAGTTTGACTTAGACAAGACTTACTCGTTGGCAGAGGCATGTGATTTAGTTAAGGAAATCACCACAACTAAATTTGATGCTTCAGTTGACGTTAGTGTTCGATTGGGTGTAGACCCTCGAAAAGCAAACCAAATGATCAGAGGTACAGTGGCGCTTCCACATGGTACTGGTAAAGATGTAAGAGTGCTTGTGCTTTGTACTCCAGATAAGGAGGAAGAAGCGAAAGCGGCTGGTGCAGATCACGTTGGTTTGGATGACTATATCGCTAAAATTAAAGGCGGTTGGACAGATATTGATGTTATTATTACGATGCCTGCGGTAATGGGTAAAGTTGGTGCACTTGGTCGTGTTTTAGGACCTCGTGGATTAATGCCTAATCCAAAAACGGGTACTGTTACTATGGATGTTGCAAAAGCAGTTCAAGAAGTGAAAGCAGGTAAAATTGACTTCAGAGTAGATAAGTATGGTATTGTTCATTCATCAGTTGGTAAAGTTTCCTTTGAAGGAGGCAAAATCAAAGATAATGCAAGTGAACTTATCAGCACTTTGATAAAAATGAAACCCGCTGCAGCGAAGGGTACTTATATTAAAAGTATCTACTTGAGCTCTACAATGAGTCCAAGTATTCAGATTGATACTAAATCTGTTGTGGCTTAAAAACGTTGAATTATGACAAAAGAAGAAAAAGCACAGTATATAGACGATCTTACAGCTGAATTACAAGAAGCTGGGATTTTCTATTTGGCAGATACGTCTGATTTGACGGTTGAGACAATCAACGCTTTACGTAGAAAATGTTTTCAGAGTAACATTCGCCTTAAAGTGGTGAAAAATACATTGCTTGAAAAAGCGATGGATCGTGTTGCTGATAAAGACTATGGAAACTTAAAAGGAGTTTTGTCCGGCCCGACATCGATTATGTTTGCTGAAGTAGGTAATTTACCTGCTAAAGTTATCAAGGATTTCCGTAAAAAGAATGCAAAACCTATTTTGAAAGGAGCGTACATCGAAGAATCTATTTACGTAGGTGATGATCAACTCGATGCATTAGAGTCTATCAAAAGTAAGGATGAGCTTATCGGAGAAATCATCGGTCTTCTTCAGAGTCCAGCGAAAAATGTTGTATCTGGACTTAAAGGACAAGGTGGTAAGATTGCAGGAATCCTTAAAACGCTCTCAGAAAGAGCATAGTATATTAATTATTTTTGAACCTTTATTAAATTAAATAAAATGGCTGATTTAAAAGAAATGGCGGAAGCCCTAGTAAACCTTACAGTAAAAGATGTTAACGAACTTGCAAACATCTTAAAAGAAGAATATGGTATCGAACCTGCTGCTGCTGCTGTGGCCGTAGCTGCTGGAGGTGCTGCTGGAGGTGGTGAAGCTGCCGCTGAAAAATCTGAGTTTGATGTAATTCTTAAGTCTGCTGGTGGTTCTAAACTTGCTGTTGTTAAGCTTGTGAAAGAATTAACTGGTCTTGGACTTAAAGAAGCAAAAGATTTAGTTGATGGCGCTCCTGCTCCATTGAAAGAAGGAGTTTCTAAAGACGAAGCTGAAGGTCTTAAATCTTCATTAGAAGAGGCTGGAGCTGAAGTTGAAATTAAGTAATTTACTTACTTTTTTATATGCACAGGCACCCCAATTTGGGGCTGCCTTGTGCTGTTTAAAGACGTCTCATAACGTCTAGGTTATTTTTTACTAATAAAAACTAGTAGTCTTGGCAACATCGAATAACACCGTTACAAGAATAAATTTTGCTTCGAGCAAAAATATTTTTGAATATCCTGATTTCTTAGATATTCAATTAAAGTCGTTCCGTGAGTTTTTCCAATTGGAAACTACTCCTGAGAACCGTGATAGTGAAGGGTTGTTTAAAGTATTCTCTGAAAACTTCCCGATAACTGATACACGTAATCAATTTGTGCTTGAATTTTTGGATTATTTCGTAGATCCCCCACGTTACTCGATTGAAGAGTGTATTGAGCGAGGATTAACCTACAGCGTTCCTTTAAAGGCAAAATTAAAATTATATTGTACTGACCCAGAACACGAAGATTTCGAAACAATCGTTCAGGACGTGTACTTAGGTACAATTCCTTACATGACGCCGAAAGGTTCGTTTGTGGTAAACGGTGCTGAACGTGTTATTGTATCGCAATTGCACAGATCGCCAGGTGTGTTCTTTGGACAAAGTCGCCATGCAAATGGAACTAAACTATATTCTGCTAGAATTATTCCTTTCAAGGGTTCTTGGATGGAATTTGCAACGGATATCAATAACGTAATGTATGCGTATATTGACCGAAAAAAGAAGTTACCTGTTACAACGCTCTTCCGTGCTATCGGTTATGAGAGTGATAAGGATATCCTAGAGATCTTCGGTTTGGCTGATGAGATTAAGGCTACCAAAACTAACTTGAAAAAAGCAGTTGGTCGTAAACTCGCTGCGCGTGTTTTGAAAACATGGGTGGAAGATTTCGTAGACGAAGATACAGGTGAAGTTGTATCTATTGAGCGAAATG